>JALYUS010000685.1 GCA_030853625.1 Chloroflexota bacterium | reverse complement strand
TGCAACCATGCCGGGAGGGTGTGGACGCGAATGTTTCCCTGTGCCTGCACGCTGCCGGCCCGTGCGGATGCGTCTCAAAGCCGATTGGTCGTGCGGTGGGGCTTTGCTCGGGTGGAGGCAGGTCCAGCCTGTGGGTCAATCAGGCTGGAAGCCTGCCTCCACCCGAGCAAAGCCCCACCGCACGACCAATCGGCTTTGAGACGCATCCGCACGGGCCAGCAGCGTGCAGGCGCAGGGAAACATTCGCGTCCACACCCTCCCGGCATGGTTGCACAAGGCGGGGCTGGTGAAGGTCACGCGGCGGACGACGCTGATCGAGCGCAGCGCGCCCCTGCCGACACTCACGCGTACGATGGCGCACTCTGCCCTCGTCCTCTTTGCTCGTCAGACCGCGAACCTTGTTTTGCCCGAAGCCGACGAGGCATTTTGGGCATCACTGCGGGATCATCCAGAGAACATTGATCGCCTGCTCGATGATGCCAATTTCTACAACAATGAAGGTAATATCCTCGCCGTCGGTCACGTGCCGGAGAACGAGGGGAAGGTGACTTGACGCCGCATTACGATCAGCGCGAGAGGTAACACGAATCATCGCCTACACTGAAGCAGGGGCATTCGAGCCGCCCCTGTCCCAAAACCCATAGGAGTTACGCAGTTCGCGAGAGAAAGCCTGCTATCACCACGAAAATGCTCCTACTGCGTACGTCCTATCCTCATCAGGAAGGAATCGGCGGTTAGGGCGAATCCGTCGCGAGGATGCCGGACATCAGATCGAGATCGAGTTCGGGGTAGAGCGGGTGGCTGTTCAGCAATTGCTGGACGGCGTTACGCGCATCGCTCGCGACCGCCTGATCGAGGTCGTATTTCGCTTTGCTCGTTTGCCCTGCCTGCCTGCCGGTCGCAATCGTCGTGGGCGATGTGCCGGTCAGGACGCGCGCCATGATGCGGGCGATGTCGCGCATCTCCGTCTCGTCCATGCCGAGCGTTGTCACGCCGGGGGTGCCGACGCGCAAGCCACTCGTGTACCACGGGCCGTTCGGGTCTATCGGGAAGATCGCGTTGCGGTTGAGCGTGATGCCGCCCTCGCGTAGCGCGCTCTCCGCCTGCCGCCCGGTCAGGCCGTAGGTCGTCGCCACGTCAATCAGCATCAGATGATTGTCTGTGCCGCCGGTGACGACTTCCATCCCCTCCGCGACGCAGCCCGCCGCGAGGGCGCGGGCGTTGTCCACGATCTTGTGTGCGTAGGTTTGGAATCCCGGTGCGGAGGCTTCTTTGAGAGCGACGGTTTTCGCCGCCATCACATGCGGCAGCGGCCCACCGAGGACCATCGGGCAGCCCTTGTCCACCCAGGGCGCGTATTCTTCCGTGCAGAGGATCAGGCCACCGCGCGGCCCGCGCAGCGTCTTGTGCGTCGTGGACGTAACGACATGCGCATGCGCCACCGGGTTATAGTCGCCGGTGAAGACCTTGCCTGCCACAAGCCCCGCGAAATGCGCCATGTCCACCATGAAGACCGCGCCGACTTCGTCCGCCATCGCGCGCATTTTGGCGAAATTAATCAGGCGCGGGTAGGCGCTGTACCCCGCGAGGAGGATTGTCGGCTTGACTTCGCGGATTTGGGCATGCATCTGGTCGAGATCGAGCAGTTTCGTCTCCGGGTTTACTTTGTAGGGCGAGACATCGAACAACTGGCTGGAGATGTTGTGCCGGTAGCCGTGTGTCAGATGGCCACCGGAGTAGTAGTCGAGCGCCATGATGCGCTGACCGTGCATCGCCGCACGTACCTTCTCCCAATCGTCGTGGGAGAGTTTGGAGGCGTCCTCCTGCCCAATTTCGGTGAGGAGGGGCGCTTCGATCTTCGCGGAGAGAATCGCCATAAAGGCGACGAGGTTCGCATCCGCGCCGGAGTGGGGTTGGAGGAAGGCATGATCTGCGCCGAAGAGGGCGCAGGCGATGCGCGCGCCTTCCGCCTCGACGGTGTCCACATTGTCGCACCCCGCGTAGAAGCGATGGTTGACGTACCCTTCGGCATACTTGTCCGTGAAGAGGTTGCCCATCGCCAGTTGCGTGCCGAGCGATGAGTAGTTCTCGCTCGCGATCAGTTTCAAATTCTGCCGCTGGTCGCGGAACTCGGCGACAATGGCCCGCGCGACGGTTGGGGCGACGGTGTTGAGATAATCGAGCGCGGCATAATACGCGGCCGCCGCCGAATTAACCGGCGCGCCCGCCAATCGTTCGAGATAGGTTGTCAGCAGTGTCCGCTGCCCCACCGTGGTTGCCATCCCGCGTTCCTCCATGGTTCGTCTACCGCTTTCGCCAGTCATCGGGGGCATGCTCATTGCGTCGAGTATCGGTCGAGCCGCTGGCGCTGTCAATCTCGGATGCGTCAGAACATGCAGGTATTTACCAGAACAAAAACAATACAGCAGTCTCAGTCACACGACTGAGACTGCTAAATTCGACTTTCCCCAATCATACGTCGGCGCCGTCGCAGTTATCTGATGCCATCCCACCGCATGCCGTGTGGCGTACTGATGACAAGGTATGGAGCAAAGACTATTGCACATTCGTCCCTTTCCATGTAAATATATTCTGATGCGATATTCTCTTCCACGCTATCAATCCTGGTAGCAGGCGTGTGCTCTCCCATTCGCGGCACTGTCAGCGAGGCTCATTACCGTAGCAGATAATCGCGGTGATTAAATCACAAAGGCACAGAGAACACGGAATGGGAAAGAGAGGGTTTTGTATCTCCTCTCAGCGTTTCCTTCGCGTCCTCTGTGTCTCGGTCGTTCAGTTTCCCGCGGTTACGCGAGAAATGAGGCGACATCGTAGAGCGCGGCGCGCAGGGCGGCCCAGAGCACAGCATACTGATCCCACGGTGTGCCGTCGTTGACGCGGATCGTCAGCGGGCCGGTGCGCTCGACCCCGGCGGTGCGCGCCGCGCGGTCACACTGCGGCATCGTCAGGAAATCCACTTCGAGGCGGAAGGGCTGATCCGGCGTGTACGGCGGGACGCGGTCGCGCTTCGCCAGCGCGCGGGCAGCGGCCGCCGTAATCTCCGGTCGCGTCGCGGACGGTGGGCGGCAGAGCGCGGCATTGCGCCCGCACGCTTCCTTCACGGCGACCGTTTCGATCTCTTCGCCGAGGAAGGCGCGGGCCTCCGCGACGGTCGTCGTGTCGCCCGTCACCATGACAACAGGGATGCCCATTACGCCGAGAACGGCGGCGTTGATCCCCGTCTCGCCATGCGGCCGCCCATTGATCCGCAATTCGGAGACGACCGCACCGGCGATCGTGTGGGGATGAATCGCCTTCGGCGTGCGCGCCATCGCATGATAGCCGACGAAGACGGCCGCATCGAATGAACGGCTGTCCGCCATCTCGATCTGACAGTGATCCTTCGCGTCGCCGGTGCCACTGAGAAGGTGCGCCGCCGGATGCATCTCCTCGAAGAGTAAGTTGCGCATCGGGCCATGCCCGTCATTGACGAGGATGAAGTCCGCGCCCGCCTCGACTAATCCCGCGATGGCGGCGTTCGTGTCCTGCGTCATCAGGCGACGGCCCCGGTCGTACTCCCGCTGCCCCGGCATCATCATGTCCGCATGGACGACGCCGGTAATCCCTTCAATGTCCACCGAAACGTAGACGTTCATCTTCCCCTCCGGATCTGTTCGGCGCGAACCGCCGCTGGCGATTATCGCGCATCACTCCCCGATTCACACAGATCAAGGGTAGCCACCGCCCGACGCGGGTGTTACACTCTGCTTCGGACGGATCGCACGATGCCCCACAGAGATCGGTGCGGTCATTTCGTCTCCGCTCTATCACGAGGGTAGTGATCACGATGGCGCGAATGGCGCGGCGACGGCGCGGCATGCGACAGGAGGGAGAGCCACCATGCTCTACCTGTCACAACTCATCAATGCCCCCATCCGTGACCGGGACGGCGAGCGGATCGCGAGCGTGCGCGATCTCATCGCGCGCATCGGGGAGGGGTATCCGCCCGTTACCGGCCTCGTCGCGCGGCAGGGGCGGCGCGAGTTTTTCATCCCCATCGGCGGGATCGCTCGCATTGACGCCGATGGTGTCACTCTCTCTTCCGCCAAACTGAACATCGGCCGCTTCGAGCGGCGCGATAGCGAAATTCTCCTCAGCCGCGACGTGTTGGATCGGCAGATTATTGATGTCAACGGCAAGCGCGTCGTGCGCGTCAATGATGTGCAGATCGCGCCCGTCGAAGGTTCGTACCGGCTGATCGGCGCGGACGTCGGCGCGCGGGCGCTCATTGCCCGGCTTGGCTTCGGCAAGAAACGGGATCGCGCGCCGCTTGGCGATCTCGTGGATTGGGCGGACATCGAATACCTTGCCGCGAACGCGCCGACGGTGCGCCTGAAAGTCTCGCACGACCGGCTCGCGAAACTCCATCCGGCGGAAATCGCCAATATCATCGAGGATTTGTCGTATCACGAAGGCTCGGAGATCGTTTCCGCGCTCGATGATGAGACGGCGGCGGATACGCTTGAAGAACTGGACGACGAGCGGCAGGCGGACATCCTCGAACAGATGGACAGCGCGCGTGCCGCCGACATCCTCGAAGAGATGGCCCCGGACGATGCGGCGGACATCCTCGCGGACATGCCGCAGGAGAAGCAGGATGAACTGCTCGCGCTGATGGAGCCGGAGGAATCCGATGATGTCCGCGAACTGCTCGAATACAACGAGGATACTGCCGGCGGCATGATGACGACCGATTACGTCTCCGTGCCGGAACACATGGTCGCCGAGGAAGCGCTCGCTCATCTGCGCGCGATGGATGAGCAGCCGGACATGGTCTATTACTTCTATGTCGTCGAACGCGGCGACGCGCCCCCGCCCGATGCTCCCGATGGCGATTTCCCCGAATACCTCCGGGGTGTCGTGACGTTGCGGCAGTTGGTCAGCGCGCCGCCGCGCACGCCGCTCGCCGATCTGATGCAGCGCGACGTCATCACCGCGCAGCCCACTGACCGCGCGGACGACGCGGCGCGTCTCCTGATCGAGTACGGTCTGTACGCGCTCCCCGTCGTCGGGGAGGAGCAGGACATTCTCGGCATCATCATGGTAGATGACGCGATGGAACGGCTGTTGCCGGATTCCTGGCGCCAGCGGCTGAAAGTCTTTAGTTAGCGATGAGCGATGAGCAATGAGCAACGAGCGACGAGGAGGGACGGCAAAACCACTCATTGCTCATTGCTCATCGCTCGGCCCTCATTGCTGAAGCGAACGGAGTGAGTGTATGGCAGGTGGAAACCAATGCGGCCGGAGACCGATGCGGGTGGCCGCGCTGCGGAAAAGCACGCTCCGCTAACCGTTCCCTCGGCAGGCGCTGTCCGCAGCGCGCTCACGACCGCCGTGCCTGCGGCGGCGGAGCGGTTGCGCCGCATCCGGCCGCGCCGCCCAAACATCCCGCGCGTTCCACGTGGAAAGTGGCTCATTTATCTTGCCCTTATCGGCCCCGGCATCGTTACGGCGAGCGCGGGGAATGACGCGGGCGGTATCGCCACCTACGCGAGTGCGGGCGCGCAGTATGGCTACGGGCTGATCTGGACCCTGGTGGTGCTCACGCCCGCTCTCGCTGTTGTGCAGGAGATGTGCGCGCGGATGGGCGCGGTGACGGGCAAGGGCCTGACCGACTTAATCCGCGAGGAGTTCTCGCTGCGGTGGACAGCCTTCGTCATGCTCGCGATTTTGATCGCCAATGGCGGTATCGTCATCTCCGAATTCGTCGGGATCGCGGCAGCGTTTGAGTTGTTCCACATCTCGAAATACATCGCGGTGCCGATCATGGGCGTCGTTGTTTGGTATCTCGTGGCGAAGGGTTCGTACCGGCGGGTAGAGCGCGTCTTCCTCGCCATGACGCTCATTTTTTTCTCCTACATCATCGCGGCGCTTGTCGCGCGGCCGGATTGGCGTGCGGTGGGGCATCAGGCAATCGCGCCGAGTATCCAGTTCAATGCCGCCTATCTCTTTGCCGTCGTGACGATTATTGGCACGACGATCAGCCCGTACATGCAAATGTATGTCCAATCGTCCGTCGCGGAGAAGGGCGTCAGCCCGCAGGACTATGCGGTCACGCGCGCCGATGTCTACGTCGGCAGCATCTTCTCCAACCTCGTCGCCATCTTCATCATTGTGGCGACGGGCGCGACCCTCTTCGTCAACGGCGTTACGATCAATGATGCAGCGGACGCGGCGCGCGCGCTGGAGCCGTTAGCGGGATCATTTGCGAGCATTCTTTTCGCGCTTGGCCTGCTCGGCGCATCGTTGCTTGCGGCGGGGGTCCTCCCGCTCGCGACCGCCTACGGCCTCGCCGAGGCATTTGGTTTCGAGAAGGGCGTCAATCGTGGCTGGCGGGATGCACCGGTCTTTCTCGGCATCTTCACGGGGCTGATCGCGCTCGGTGTGCTCGTGACACTCGTTCCCGGCTTGCCGCTCGTCAAGGTGCTGCTCTTCACGCAACTGATCAATGCGCTCGCGCTCCCGGTTATCCTGATTTCGGTACTCAAACTCGTCAATAATCGTGATCTGATGGGCGAACACCGCAATAGCGTGGTCTACAATATCATCGCCTGGGTAACGACGATCATTGTCAGCCTTCTGTCATTGGCGATCGTCGTCAATACCGCACTCGGCTTCTTCGGTCTTGGCTTCGCCTAATGCATTTCTTCACCAGGGAGACAAGGAAGGGAATCAGATGAGCGACGAGTGGGCTGTCGAGCAGGGGGCGGAGCGGCTGATCGCGGATTTTTCGGGTGAGGCGGCATTCTTCGCCTGCAATCTGAAGACCGGCGTGGCGATTGGCTACCAACCGGATGCGGTGATGCCGACCGCGAGCACGATCAAACTGCTCGTGCTCGCCGAACTCTACCGGCAGGCGGAGGCCGGAGCTGTCCGCCTCGATGATCCGCTTCCCATTCATCCCGCCGATCGGCGCGGCGGCTCCGGCATCCTCAACGATCTCTCGCCCGCGCTCGTTGCCACAGTGCGCGACCACGCGATCCTGATGACGGCACTCTCGGACAATACTTCGACCGCCGTGCTGGTGCGGCTGCTTGGCCTCGACCGTCTCCTGCAATCGGCGCGCGACTGGGGGATGACCGATACCACCGCGACGTTCCGATCCGGGGCAATGCGGGAGTACGCGACGAGCACGCCGCGCGACATCGTACGGCTCCTGACGTTGATCGCGCGGGACGACATCATCTCGCCCGCCGCCTGCGCCGCGATGCGCGATATTCTCGGCACGCAGCAGTACCACGATCAGATCGGGCGCTATCTGCCCTTCAATCCCTATGCCCGCGACGGATACGACCATCCGGGTCCAGTGATTGTCCGCAGCAAGAGCGGCTTTTCGGGGGCGAGCGGCGTGCGCGTGGATGCGGGGATCGTGGAGTTGCCGAACGACGTGCGCTACGTTCTCTGCCTGATGACCGAAGGTAGCAGCGATCATCTCTACCGTCCGGAGCATGACGGCGCGACCTTGAATGGCCGCATCTCTCGCCTGATCTTCGACGCATGGTGGCCGCCAGATGTCCCGATGCCGACTGAGTAATAGAAGCGCAGTCAGAAAGGGATATTTCCCGGTGGTAGCAGGCGGGAAAGCCTGCTACCACCAATCTAAATGACCACTATCTGCCCGCGAGATGCGCGACGATCGGCGCGACCGCTTCCATCGTGCGGTCGGAGATGACGTAATACGAAAACCCATACCGCTCGCGCCGCGCCTGCATCTCCTCGACAATCCGCTCCACGGAGCCGATCAAATCCGCAGGCATCGCGAGCACGTCATCAACGGAGACGCCGCTCCAGCCGCGCGCCCGGATCTGTTCCTCCGTTGCGCGCCGGTGGTCGTCGGCGATGACGACGTTGGGGACGAGGCTCAGTTCGATGTCATGAAAGCGGTCGCCCGCCGCGTCGCGGATCCAGCCGAGTTGACGCTCAACCGCTGCGGCAAGGCGCGGTGCGGGATCGCGCGAGAGGACGCCGTTCGCCGTTGAGGTCGTGAGGATGCCGATGATGTCCGCTTCCCGCGCCGCGATGGAGAGCATCCGCCGCCCGCCCGCGCCGACGAGGATCGGCGGCCGCGGCCGCTGCACCGGCTTGGGGAAACTGTCGAACGCGGTCAGCGCGTAGTGGTCGCCGGAGAAAGTGAACGGCGCGTCCGCGAACAACCCCTTGAGGACGGTCAGCGATTCCGCGAAGCGATCCACGCGCGTGCCGGGCAGATCGAAGGCGACACCGGCCTGATCGTACTCCGCTTTGAGGAAGCCCGTGCCGATCCCTAACTCGAATCGCCCGCCGGAGAGCAGATCGAGCGTTGCCACCTCTTTCGCGAGCAGCACCGGTGGTCGGTAGTCGTTCGCGAAGACGAGCGTGCCGATCCGCAGCGTCTCCGTCACCGCCGCGACTGTCGCAAGCGCGGCGAACGGCGCGAGTTGATGCCCGAATGGCGGTTCGATGAAGTGATCCCGCATCAGGAAGGTCGCGTAGCCCAGTCGTTCTGCCGCGCGGGCCGTGCCAATCAATTCCTCCCGCGTGCCGATGTGTTCGCCCAGTACCCCGAAACGGAACGGTTGTCGGTGTGCCAAGGGATTTTCCTCCTATGGAAGGTCGCGCAGGCTTTCCCGTCTGCGCGATAGCCGACGTGGACATCTGATCCCACCATAATGCAGTGCGCGCGCGCGATCTATCCGATTCTTGCGGGTAAAGTGGGTGGTTTGGTACTACTCTACGAGGCCGGAAGACGCTTGGCCGTGCGCCTGGACCGATTACTGCTCGCTGTCAGTGAAGGGCAGACCGGGATGCGGCGTCGTATTGGAGAGGCCGTGCGAGGTCTTCTCCCAGTAGAACGGCTTGGTGACCAATTGCCAGAGCGCCTTGTACGCGGCGATGCTCATCATCAGCCAATAGAGGGGCATGACGAGGGCCGCTGGGAGTAATTTGTAGTAGGCGCGCTTGATTGCGCCCACGATGCCTGCGCCGATGAAGACCGCGTTGCCGAAGATGAGCGCGACGAAATTGATGAGATGGAAGAGACCGGGATTGATGGACAGCACGAAACTCGTGTGGAAGCCATACCACAAGATCGTCGTCAGCCAGAGGATCGGGTTGATGAGTATGACGGCGAACGTGCCGCCGACCGTCGCCTGAACGCTCCAGAAGTCGCGTGTGCCGAGTTCGCGCCAGAGGCGGAAGGGGTTGCGGTTGTGGACGAGCCACGTCTGCATATATCCCTTGATCCAGCGGGAGCGCTGGCGGATCCAGTTGCCGTAGCGGGTGTTCGCTTCCTCGTAGGTCGTCGAATCGAGGATCGCCGTGCGGTAGTGGAGTTTGAAGAGCCGGATGCCGAGGTCCGCATCCTCTGTGACGTTGTACGGGTCCCATGCGCCCGCACGGATGAGCCGTTCGGTGATGAAGAAGTTGGAGGTGCCGCCGAGCGGGATCGGCGCGCGGGTGGCGCCCAGGCCAGGCAGGAAGATGTCGAACCACTGACTATATTCGAGCGTGAACCAACTCGTCAGCAGATTCTCGGAGCGGTTGAAGTAGTTCAGTTTCGCCTGGATACAGGCCACGTCGTCCGGGGCGTTGCGGAAGGCGACAACGCACTTCTTCAGTTGATCCCGATCCGGGATGTCTTCTGCGTCGTAGATGACGAGCAGTTCACCCGTCGCCTCGATCAGGCCGTAGTTGCACGCTTTTGGCTTCGTCTTCGGCGTGGCGTCCGGCACGCGGACGATCTTAAAATGCTCCGGCGGACGGGCGGCGCGCACGGCTGCCGCTGTCTCCTCATCCTCCTCTTCGAGCAGGATTTTCACATCCAGTTTGATCGCCGGGTAGTCGAGGTTGGCGATCGCGCGCAGGAGGACCGGAACAATCGCCGCTTCCCGGTAGAGTGGGATGAGCACCGTAATCGAGGGAAGGTCTTCGTCCCGCAGCGCGCGCATATCCTCTGGGGGCGCATAGATGGTGAGGTCCACCGTGAAACCTCGCGCGAGGAGGTAGGTCTTGTAGAGCGCGAACGAGACATAGATAGCTGTGATGATGACGTTGACAGCAATGAGCGCCCACTGCCAACTGATAATTAGCCCGAGCGCAAACAGAATGCCAAGCCCGATAAAACCAATGGTCTGTCGTCGCTTAAAGGTGATGTGCGCGCTGTTCTGCGGCTGGCGCAACACGAGACCCTGCGTACTTGTCAGGACATTGTCCGCGCGATAGATGTGGCGCAATGCCCAGTCAATGTCCCGGTCCGTCGTCAGGACGGTATGGATTGCCCGTCCGGTCTGTTCGGCAATTTGCCGTATCAGCGCCGTGTCCAGTGGGTCCACCATCGCCACTGTCGCGGTTGTTCCCGTCACGCTCAATGGGACGATGCGCTGCGTGCGGAGGAAGGCCTGGGGCAGCAAATCGGTCGGGAATCCCATGATGTCGCATGTGCGGAGATTGATGACGGGCAACGCGAGATACCGCGAGATGAGCAGCGCGAGATTCCATGGGGTGATATAGCCACGCTCGATCACTGCCGGACCGAGCGCGGTCCCCGTCTCCACCGCATAGATCGCCGCTTCCGCGACCTGTTCCGGCGTCAATGCATCCCCCTCGATGAGGACTTCCGCCAGTGAGGTGAGCGGGCGATCCGGCTTGTCGTCATCACCGAAGACGCTCGAAATCGCTGCATCCAGCACCTGTGATGGCACCGTGATGATTTTCAGTGGCTGTGTCGCCACTACCTCGACGAACTCGCGCGTCAGGTCTGGTGTGTAATCATCCGTCAGGACAACGAAATGACCGTCGTGTTCGCCGAGCGGGAGCACGCGGTATGCCCGTGCAAGGGATGGGCTGATACCGATCAATGCCTCGGCAGGAATCGTATACTGGCGCCCCGCTACGTTTACCGTTATCGTACGCGCGGTGATCGCACTCATGCTTTGCCCCTCGCTCGTCACTCCGTTACCGGCTGCATCGCGCTGTCCAATCTTCTAAACGCGCGCAGTGTACGATATGTTACGGTTCTTTATCAACTTGGAGGTTAAAGAAGAACCATAGTCAATGGTGTGTCACTTCGATTGATGGATGGAGAGAATGGCGTGAGCGATCAGTGGGAACCGATCACGACGATCCGGGATGGTTTGTACGACCGCATCCCGCTCAATGCGCCGGAGGCCGCGTTGATGGCGACGGAGGCGTTTTTGCGGCTGGATCGCATTCAGCAGTTGGGGTTCGTCTCGCGCGTCTGGCCGGGGGCGAAGCACACGCGCTTCGAGCACTCGCTCGGCGTCATGCACCTGATGCGGCAGGGAATTGCCCAATTGCGGCGGCATGACGGCCCGGTGACGCTCAGTGACGAGGACGCGCACACGGCGACGGCGACGGCGCTGCTGCACGACATCGGCCATTATCCCTTCTCGCATGCAATCGAGGAACTCGGCCCGCCGATTTTAAAGCACGAGCAAGTCGGGCGGCGGATTATCCTCGGTGCGGAAGTGTCGGATGTCCTGACGCGCGTCTGGGGCATTGACCCGTTACGCGTTGCAGACTTCATTGACCCGCCGGGGCCACCGCAAACGCCGCAGGATGCCCTGATTCGTGGACTGCTTTCCGGCGCGCTCGATATGGACAAACTCGATTATCTGCCGCGCGACGCTCGTGCCTGCAATGTGCCGTATGGCCGCGTGGACACGCCTCGCCTGCTCGATGCGCTCTGCATGCGCGCGGTGAATGGCACGCCGCGCATTGTCGTGGACGACAAGGGAATCAGCCCACTGCACTCGCTGATTAACGCGCGGCAGGAGATGTTCGACAATGTCTACTGGCACCACACGAATCGCGCCTGCATGGCGATGCTCCTGCGCGCCGTGCAGGAGGCGATGGAGGCGGGGGTGATCGCGCCGGAGGAGTTGACGACGCACGACGATGCCTCGCTCCTCGCCTTTCTCAGCGAGCCGATGATGCCGGATGCGACCCGGCGGCTCGTCGCCGCCCTCCGCTCCCGCCGCATCCACAAGCGGGCGGTGGAGGTCTCGGCGCGGGCAGGCGATCTCTTCCAGCGGCTCGGCGCACTCTATTATCGCCCGCGCGACCGCCGTGCCGCCGAGATTACGCTGGCGGAGATGGCGGCGCATATGACCGGAACAGAGGTCCACGACAGCGATGTGCTGATTGACATCCCGAAGCCGGAGAAATGGTCCGCCGATGTCTGGGTGGAGTTCGACTGCCCGCCGATCGGCTTCTCGCCGCTGATGCCGTGGCACGATGTCGTCGGCGCGCAAACCGACGACTTTCGCCGCTACGAGGAACATCGCCGTCTGATCCGCATCGTCGCCACTGACCCGCTGCGCGATGTGCTGCGTCGCGAGTGGGCGAACCTCGTCCTCCCCTTGCTCGGCGGCGTTCTGTAGGGTTGCCTGACTGCGCAGGATTTTCCTGGTCGGGACTCGCCTATGGTTCAATCCGCGTGATCGTAGGAATACAGTCGAAATCCCGGTCGTAACTGTAGAGTTCCGCCAGCCCGTCCGCCTCCATATACGCGACCGCCAGTGCATCCTCGAAGTCGAGCGCCGCGTAGAGCGCGTAGACATCGAGGGCGCGCCGATAGAGTTTTTTGCGCGGCAGTTTCAGCCCGCGCAGATTGATGATGAGGATCAATCGCTGGCGAATCTCCTCGTGGCCGAGACCATAATGCGCACGGGCGGAGAGGATGTAAACGACTTCCGTGAGATGTGCCTCGCACAATCGAATCTGCTCCTCGCCACGCGCGGCGCGCTGGAGCAGTTCACGGCAGTCCGCAGCCTTTGCGGGGTCATCCCCCGTGAGATAACGGATAATGACATTTGTATCGAGCAGCCTCATCCTTCATGCATCTTCGCGAGTGTCCGAGCGACGTGCTCCTCCTTGGCAGCCTCCTCAAGACGCACAGAATCATCGGGGGAAGCGATGGGCTTGACGGAGGCGTAGGCGCTCTCTAAGGTCATCGTGGCGGGTGCGAGGCGCACTTCCGTTCCTTCGATCTGGAAGGCGAGTTTGTCCCCCATCTTCGTACCGAGCACGCGTCGGACCTCGGCGGGTACGGTAATTTGACCACGTTGGGTAATCGTTGCAAGAATCTCTTTCATCGTTGCATCTCCATTGGATTTCATAACCGACAATGCATAGTAGAACGTGCATTGCCGATCGTCAACAGCAAGTGTGTATCGGCGATTCAGACGATTCAGAAGATTGGAGAAACCATGGCGATACTCGAGGATGGACAGCAGTACGAAGGCGCGACATTCACGGCGCTCGCTACACCGGCGCAAACGTTTACCGGCATTGACTTCGCCGCGTGCGTTTTCGACCGCTGCGTCTTCACGGAAAGCGCATTCTCGCATTGCTCGTTCACTGATTGCCGGTTCACGGGGTGCGATCTCAGTCTCGCGCGCGTGCCAGGCAGCCGGTTCACCGATACTCGCTTTGATGCATCCAAACTGCTTGGCGTGGACTGGACAAAGGCGGGCGACGCGGTGATTTCCAAACTCTTCCTCTCCGTCCATTTCGATGACTGTCTGCTCAACTACGCGACCTTTTTCGGCCTGGCGCTCCGCCGCAGCCGGTTCACTGACTGCATCGCGCGGGAGGTGGATTTCCGCGACGCGGATCTGACCGAAGCGGTCTGCACAACGACCGACTTCACCGGCAGCAAGTTCCATCATACGAACCTCACCAAAGCCGATTTCCGACGCGCCACAGGCTACGCGATCAACCCGGCCACGAACACCGTTACCAGGGCGCGCTTTTCGCTCCCGGAAGCGGTGTCGCTCCTCAGCGGTTTCGACATCGTCATCGAGTAGCGGACAATCAGAAGGTGGCGGCGGGCCTTCGCTACAGGGAAAACTGAGTTATGCACAGATGTCAGATACCGGCACTGGCACGCAATGTGCGCTCCCGGAATGAACAAGATTTTGTCGTACCCTTTTGGGGTGCCTACGGGAAGGGATCTGGGACTATGACCGCGATCAATGCACGCTCGCTTATCGGCCGCGCCGTCGTCAGTGTCGCGGACGGCGAGAAATTGGGGCTGATCTCCAATGTCCAACTCGATCTCACGCAGCGGAGCGTCCTCGGCTTCCTGATGGGCGGAGATGGCGGTATTTTCAATCGCGAGAAGCCATCGTTCGTCCCGTTCGCGCAGGTGCGCACCTTCGGACGGGATGCCGTGACTATTCAGGACAAGAGCGGCATCACCATCGCGGAAGGCGCGCCGCATGACACTGCCGCGACGTTGGGCGATCTCAAGAAGCGCGTCGTCACGGCCAGTGGCGAGGTGATCGGTGATGGTGAGGATGTGGCCTTCGACGATGCGTCCGGCGCGATCACCGCGCTCCAACTCGCGCCGCAGGGGGGCTTCCTGGGCATTGGCGCGGCGACACATACCGTGCCGACCGGAGAGATCGTCGGGTTCGGTCGCGATGTCATCACCGTCCGGGACTCTGCCCTGACGTCCGCCCAACCGGATGCGCCTCATCAGTAACCAGCAAGCAGTCATGGGCCTCGCCCTTCGTCGCGTGAAGGAGTAGCCCCGATGTTCGATGGGTTCGCACTGACGATGATTGACACTGGCGAGGCGATCATCCGCGTGCGACATGGCGGTAGCGGCCCGCCGCTTTTGTTGCTCCACGGCCACCCTCAGACGCATGTGATGTGGCACAAAATCGCCCCACGCCTCGCGCAAGACTTCACGGTGGTCGCCGCCGATCTCACGGGCTACGGCGAGAGCAGCAAGCCGCCGACCACTCCCGACCATACGCCGTACTCGAAGCGTGCAATGGCGCGGGATCAAGTTGCGGTGATGCGGCATCTCGGCTTCGAGCGGTTCTTCGTCGCTGGCCACGACCGTGGCGGGCGTTGCGCCTACCGCATGGCCCTCGATCATCCCGATCATGTACGCAAACTCGCCGTACTCGACATCATCCCGACAGGTGAGGCGTTCCGCCGCGTGGACATGCAGTTCGGCCTCGAATTCTGGATGTGGTTCTTTCTGGCGCAGCCCGCTCCCCTCCCCGAACGGCTCATCGGAGCGGACCCAGACCTCTTTTACCTCCGTCTGCTGGAACAGGCGCGGGATCACATGTCACCGGACGCCCTTGAAGATTATCTCCGCTGCGTCCGCAATCCTGCGACGATCCACGCCATGTGCGAGGATTATCGGGCTGCTGCCACACTGGATTTCGCGTATGACGAAGCGGATCGGGGCACGCAGCGCATCGCCTGCCCGGTGCTCGCGTTGTGGAGCCGGGACGTGCTCGGCGCGTGGTACGATGTTCTCGCGATCTGGCGCGACTGGGCGGACGATGTGCGGGGCTGGCCGCTCGATTGCGGCCATTATCTCGCCGAGGAAGCGCCGGACGAAACCTACGCGGCGTTGCACACCTTCTTTACCTGATGCCGCCACGACAGACAATTCTGAACGTGCCATCGCTATCTCCGCCTCTCCGCCATACGCTCTGGTGATTATCACGCGCACCGGATAGAATCACGACCACTGACTACTTGACTACTGGCGACCGACGACTGACGACTGAAAAGAGCCGCAATGTCCGACGATCAGGCATCCGCATCGAATGGCGCGTATCCGACGAGCGAGCAGACGCAGCAACAGTTCACGTTTCTCAGCGAGGTGCGCTCCTACGTCGGTGAGGAAGCAGGATGGATCCGCACGCTCACCGATGCCATCCAGCGCGGAGTGGCGGGCGAGGAGACGGCGACGGACGTGGGCCGTGCGGTCGCGGATGTTAGCGCGCCCTATCGCGCGGAGATCGCGCGTCTGCGCGGGCTTGACATACCGGAGGGGTGCGAGGCGGCGGGTACAGCGCTGATCGCGGAGACGGATGCGGCGGCGGAATATCTCGCCGCCCTCGCCCGCTGGACGGCGGCAGGGCAGGTAGG
Organism: Chloroflexota bacterium; assembly: GCA_030853625.1. Taxonomy (GTDB): domain Bacteria; phylum Chloroflexota; class Chloroflexia; order Thermomicrobiales; family JALYUS01; genus JALYUS01. Next base: position 16,914 of record JALYUS010000685.1, on the reverse strand, counting down.
CATTTCGCTCCTGCGTGACAACGCTGGGGAAGAGGTCCATCACGCCCTCGAACAGTTCCTCGCCGCGCGCGACGCCTTCGAGCAAGCCTACACGGAAGCCGCCCGGCTCCTCGAATGAATCACTCGTTACTCGTTACCCACTGCTGGGTGCGCGTTGGCGCGCGTGAATGACGAGCAGCATACCGCATCCGCTGACAGAGACCGTTGCATCGGGTGCGGTCAATTCGTTGGAGACGCCAATGTTGTCGCCGAGGCGGAAGATGGTGGGGAGGGGATAGCGAAGGCCGTCGCCGGAAACGCCCGTCACTTCCTCGGTGAGGGCGAGGAGGGAGACGTACTCACCCGTCACGCCGTGAAGAGCGACCGATTCGCCGGGATGGAGGATGAGCATCGTATGCAGCGGGTCCACGAGGCAGATGCGGACACCGACGAATGCCGGCGCGGCGAGCGAGAGCGCCGTGGCGAGCATATGATCGTAGCGCGGGCCGCCGAGCGCACCAAGAACGACGATCGCTGTCGCACCACGCGCAATGGCGATGACGATGGCGAGGTGCGTATCGGTATAGTCTTTCGCCGCCGGATGCGTCTCGGTCGGGATACCGCTGGCGGCGAGCCGCGCGACAACTTCCGGCCCCGCCGTGTCGAAATCGCCGACCGCGAGATCGGGCGTGATGCCGAGCCGTTCGAGGACGAGCGCGCCCGCATCTGCCGCAATCAGCAGATCCGCTGCCGCGCACTGCCCGCGCACGAATGCGTCATCTCCCACCGGGCCACCGGTGACGACTACCACATGGAGTGCTGAGTGCTGCGGATTGGGCGCATGGCTCTGCGTCCTTACCTCAATGCTCATTGCTGCTCATCGTTTCACGTCAAACGGCGCGGGAATGCTCCGATGGTGCAGTATAACGTATCCGCGCTCGTTGGTTGCTGTGATAGTATCGGAGAATCGGTGCAACCCGTGCGCCGTTACAGCGCAACGGTTCCGGCAGGGTCACAATTTCTGGCAGCCTCCGCAGTGGGCGGAGGCTAGTGGTTGATGGAGGAGAGAGAAAGGACACTGCATGCCGACGATTACGGCTGAGGGGGACACGACATTCGAGGCGCCTGCGGACAAGAAACTCGTGCTCGCCATCGAGGACGCGGGAATCGACATCCTGCATCGCTGCGGCGGTAACGCGCGCTGCACGACCTGCCGCGTCGAACTGATCGCGGGCGACGCCGGGCCGATGGGTGAAGCGGAGCAAGGGCGACTGGCGCGCGAAGCCGATCTGCCGGAGAACGTCCGCCTCTCCTGCCAGATCCGCTGCGAGAATGACCTGACGATCCGCGTCATCAATCACCTGCACCTGACCGATCTCAGCGATCCCGGCCCGCGCCCCGTGGATTAGGGTTGAGCGCCGGGGCGCCTGTATCATTGTTACCGGGGCATCGCCGCCCATGCATCTCCGCATCATGGTGGGCGGCGCATGCTCGGTCAGATTGGCTGGCAGGCGGTGCGGAAAGGGGAGCGGGATGGGCAGCGTCCGTGAAATGGCCGAGCGATTATGGTCCGGCGCGGTTTCGCCGATCACCCCAAGCGGGATCCGGGTCGTTGAAACGGAACTGATGCTGGAGGAATATGCGCCGGGCGTCGCATTCATCCCCGGCTACGCGAACGTCGTTGCCTTCGATACCACCGAGGGGCTACTCCTCATTGATAGCGGTACCGCGCAGCAGGCTCCCGCCATCCACCAACGCATTCGTTCCTGGTCGCAGCGACCGCTTCACACTGTGGTCTTCACACATGGGCATGTGGATCATGTCTTCGGTCTCGCGCCCTTCGAGGAGGAAGCGCAACGCGAAGGATGGCCACCACCCCAGGTTATCGCGCATGCCAACGTCCCCGCTCGGTTCGACCGCTATCTCCTCACGAACGGATTGAACGCTCAGATCAACGCGCGCCAGTTCCGCACCCCGAATCCGACGTGGCCGACCGCGTATCGCTACCCGGATGTCACGTTCCACGACCGGATGACGCTTGCAGTTGGGGACGAGCGGATCGAGTTGCAACACGGGCGCGGCGAGACAGACGACCATTGCTGGGCATGGATTCCGGCGCGTCGCATCCTTTGCACGGGCGACTTCTTTATCTGGGTCGCGCCAAACTGCGGCAATCCGCAGAAGGTGCAACGCTACGCGCGCGAGTGGGCGCTCACGCTGCGCGCGATGGCCGCGTTGGGTGCGGAGATACTCTTTCCCGGTCACGGTTTGCCGATCGAGGGTGCGGATCGCATCCGGCAGGCGCTCGAGGAGACGGCGGAATTCCTCGAAGTGATCCACGATCAGACGCTCGCGATGATGAACGCGGGAGCGCCGCTCGACGCGATCCTCCAGACAGTTCGTACCCCCGTGCATCTCACGGAACGCCCGTACCTCCACGCGGTCTATGATGAGCCGGAATTCATCGTGCGCAATATCTGGCGGCTCTATGCCGGGTGGTATGACGGCAACCCCGCGCATCTAAAACCGGCCCCTGAACGACGGCTGGCGGAGGAGATCGCCGCGCTCTCCGGGGGTGCGCCTCGCCTCGCCGCGCGCGCCGCGACGCTGGCGGACGCGGGGGAATTCGCGCTCGCCTGCCATCTCGCGGAGTACGCCGCCCGCGCGGCGCCAGAGGATGTGGCAATTCGCGACATCCGGGCAGCGATCTACCGGCGGCGGGCGGAGAGCGAGACGAGCCTGATGGCGAAGAGCCTCTTCGTCGCGGCGGCGGATGATCCGGTCTCGGGTGGTTAGCCGGACGCGACCTGCGCGGCATGATGTGCGGTACGGGAAAGGGAGTAATGTTCGCGCGACACGCCCATCGCGATGCGGACGATCTGCGGATTCACGGCGCGTGGGGAGCGGCGCGGACAATCGCCGTGCCATCCGATTCCGGCGTTCCGAATGATACCGTTGGGCGGCGGCTAATTGCGGTCGTACCCGCGTACAACGAAGCGGCGACGGTCGAGAATGTCCTGACGCGGCTCGCTCCGATGGTGGATGGCCTGATTATCGTGGACGACGGCAGCCGGGATGAGACGCGCGCCATCGTCACGCGCTGGATCGCTGATAGGCCGCACGCCTCGCTGATTGCCTTCGACGCGAACCGGGGCCTCTCTGCGGGATACGGCGCGGCGTTCCGCTTCGTGCGCGCGGAAGTCGAGGCGGGACGGCTCGACGCAAACGACCTGATCCTAACGGTGGACGCCGACGGCCAGCACGATCCGGCCGATGTGGCCGCGCTCGTCGAGGCATTGGAGCGCGATGGGCTGGATGGTCTGATGGCGCGGCGGGATTTCTCGCTCTATCCCGGCTACAAGAGACTTGGTAACGGGCTGATGTCCGCGTGGGCGACGCTCTGGAGTGGGCAGCGGTTTTATGATGTCGAGTCCGGCTACCGCGTCTTCCGCGCCGGGCCACTCGGCGAAGCAACGCGGTATTATGAGGGCTACCGCTACAGCGAGACCGTCGAATTGGCGATGATCTTCCCCCGCCTCGGCTACAAACTCGGCAACAATCACCGCGTCCCCGTGCCGGTCTACCGCTCTAACACGCACATGAAGGATGTCATCATTGACCTGATCGCGATGCCGCTCGCGTGGTGGCGGGTGATGACGCAGCGCAATCGCCCGGCGGGGATCACGAAGCGGTGGGCGCCGTGGCTACCCGGTTTTTTCTTCGCGCTGCTGCTCATCGTGCTGTTCCTCGTGGCGGTCAAGCGCATTTTTTTGGGCGATGACTCCGCGAGCGTCTACGCACATGTCTGGTTCATCCAGGACCAACTCTGGAGCGGGCACGGCATCCCGCGCCATATCCCGGCGCTCGATGGCGGGCGGGCGGTGACGTTCCCGTACGGGCTTGTGCCCTGGCTGCTTGGCGGGCTGATCTGGCCGCTGTTCCACAACTGGGGCGTGACGCTGCTGATGGTGATTGCCGCTGTCGGGACGCCGATCACCGTTTGCATCGCCCGGCCCGTGATGCGCGACCCGTGGGTGATGCTGCTTTTTTTGCTCAACCCATTCTACATTGATGGTCTGCTTGCCTTTCAATTCCCCTTCCTCTGGTCTGCCTTTTTCTTCTTCCTCTTCGTGATCGCGCTCGACCGCAAGCGCGATGTAGCGGCGGGTCTCCTCCTCTGGCTCTGTATCACGACGCATCCGCTGGCGGGCGGCATCGGCGCGCTCTGTTATCTCGCGGCGCATTTCCTCACTGAGCCGGAGCGGCGATTGCGTTTTTTCGTCATGGGTGTGCTGGCAGGGTTGGCGAGCCTGCCCGCGCTGCTCCTTGCCCGCGGGACGCCCGCGCTGGCGGAGAACTCGGTGCGCGTGATCGTCTCGTCCATCGCGGACGGCTTCGTGCGGCGGGCAACAGTGCTCGCCTTTCCCTTTCTCGCGACGTATCTCATCGTCTATCTCCGCCGCTGGTACCGGCCAATCTTCGCCGTCTGGATCGTCGGGTTGATCTTCTCGATTGTGATGGTGAACGGCGCATTCGGCTACGCGCAGGGCGGCTACGACGGATTATTCACACAGTCCCACGACATCTACGCGCCGTACTTCGCCTCCGCGCAATACGATCCGGGCGCGATCTATCGCGTGATGGAGCCGAACCAATTCGAGGACGGGCAGTACTATTTCCTTCGCCACGGCGCGCGCCTCGCCAATGAGTTCTTCTCCGAGAGCATGTTCCGCCGCTCGTGGACGGCGGGCGAGTATCGCGACTTCCTGACAAAAAAGGAGATAGACTACGTCTCGATCGAGCGCGGCTACCTCGCGCAATACCATACGAACGAGCAGCAACTGCTCGATAGCCTGACGCAGCGCGATCTCGCCCGCGTGATCTACCGCGATCCGCAGCAGCGCTATGTCATCTATGATGTGCGGGCGGTACGGATGACGGGAGGGTGAGGCCCAATGCCGCGTCACATGACCGTACGAAGTCAGCCACGCCGCGCGCCGTCGCACGGGCTGTTGAGGCCACGGACGCGATTCGTCTGGGTAATGGCGCTCGTCGTGCTCGCGCCGCTGGCGTATGGATGCTACGCGGCGCGGACACCCTCGTCGCAACTGTTCGGTGACATCTACACGCATGGGCCGCGCACGGAGAAGGTCGTCGCGCTGACCTTCGATGACGGGCCGAACGACCCGTACACCGGGCAAATCCTCGATGTCTTGACGCAGACCGGGGTGCATGCGACCTTTTTCTGCGTCGGGATGAACGCGGCGCGCGAGCCACAGACGGTGCGCCGCATCGCCGCCGAGGGCAATGAGGTCGGCAATCATTCGTACGCGCACCGTAAGCGGGATACGCTCCTCGATCTGCGGTACGGCGATGCGGCGCGGACGAATGACATTTTGCAAGGGATTACAGGCACGATACCCCGGCTCTATCGCGCGCCGAACGGCTTTCACACGCCGTGGTCCCTCCGCGCGGTGGCGGAACGCGGGTTGCGCGCGGTCGGTTGGGATGTCGAATCAAATGATTGGGACGAGCCGGGCGCTGACACGATTGTCATGCGGACGGTGGATCGCGTTCAGCCTGGCTCCATCATTCTCCTGCATGATGGCGACAATACCCGGTTGGGGACCGACCGCAGCCAGCAGGTGAAGGCGGTACGAACGATCATCGAAACACTGAAAGGGCGCGGCTATCGGTTCGTGACGGTCAGTGAAATGCTCGGCTTCCCGCCGACGAAAGGGAATTAAGCAGTGCAAAAAGGAAATGGGCGAAGTGCATTCGTCACCGGTGGCGCCGGCTTTATCGGCAGCCACGTCGTTGAGACATTGGTGCGGGACGGGTGGCACGTCTCCGTCGTGGACGACCTCTCCGGCGGTGATCGCGCGAATTTGCCGGTCGGCGTGCCGCTCGTTGTATGCGACATCGCCGATCCCGCGCTCATGCAGGTTTTCGTGGATGGCGAATTCGATGCAGTCATTCACTGCGCGGCGCAAACCTCAGTGCCGCACTCGGTGGCGGACCCGGCCTTTGACCGGCAGGTGAACCTCGTCGGCACGGAGAATGTCGTGCGCTGCGCGAAAGCAACGGGCGTCGGGCGATTTGCCTTCTTCTCCTCCGGCGGCGCGGTCTATGGCGACACGACCATCCGCGCCGACGAAACGACGCTCCCCGCGCCACTCAGCCCCTACGGCGTGCATAAACTCGCCGCCGAGGGGTACGTGACACTCAGCGGTCTCTCGTACGCGATCCTCCGGCCGGCCAATGTCTATGGCCCTCGCCAGCGCGCCGGTACGGACGGCGGCGTGATCGCCACCTTCGTGGATCGTCTGTCGCACGGCGAAACGCTGCACGTCAACGGTGATGGCGAGCAAGTGCGCGATTTCGTCTACGTCGCGGACGTGGCTGCTGCCGTCCGTTCCGCCCTCGCGTGGGACTGCTCCGGCATCTGGAACGTGGCGAGCGGGGCAGAAACGACGGTCAACGACCTCGCGCGGTACGTCGGGCAGGCACTCGGTATCGTGCCGACGGTCGCGTACGGCCCGGCCCGCGCGGGCGATGTGCGCATCTCGCGCCTCTCGAACGAGCGGATCATCCAGCAGGGCGGCTGGCGCCCCGAATACACCCTCGCGCGCGGTCTCGCCGTCATGGTCGCCACGAAGGTAGATGCGGATATGACCGTGGCGGATTAGGAGGTGAGATGGCGCGGCTCAAATATGATCGCGGCGCTGCAGAACATCATCTCAAGGTCTACGCCTGAAACGATAATTGACCCAACCATCTCCGTTCCTGTATGCTCGGTGCAGCAGGCGTGAACGTCCGCTCAGGGCACGAAAGGGACGCCCCGTGAACAGCCGCCGCGAGGTGTGTTTCACCACCATCCTCAGAGCCGCCGCGTCGTAGGGGCGCGTGCGGATCGCATCAAGTGACACGGGGATACAGGCCGTGTAGACTTCAGCCTGCGATCTGGGAAGCAGGCTGAAGCCTACACGGCCAGCATTCCCCGCCCGCGTTCCCTCATAATCATGCGGCAATTCGATTGCTGTGAGGGGAACGTTTCACATGGAAACAATGAACGAACCATCGCGCGCCCGCTTCACGGGGCTGTGGCGGCATCGAGACTTTCTGAAATTGTGGGCGGGGCAGACGGTCTCGCTTTTCGGTAGCCGCATCGGGGGCTTCGCCCTGACCTTTGTCGCGATCCTCACGCTCCATGCGACGCCGATTGAGGTCGCGCTCCTGAATGTGGCGCAGTACGGGCCGGGGCTGATCGTCGGGTTGTTCGCCGGAGCCTGGGTGGACCGTCTGCGCCGTCGCCCGGTGATGATCGTCGTAGACATCGGGCGCGCCATCGTGCTGGCAATTATCCCACTCGCCGCCGCGCTCGGTCGGTTGAGCATCGCGCTGCTCTTCGGCGTTGCCCTGCTCGTCAGTATCCTGACCGTCTGCTTCGATGTCGCATACCGCTCGTATCTGCCGACGCTCGTGCGGCGGGATGAATTGGTGGAGGGGAACAGCAAACTTCAGGTGACTGCGGCGGGCGCGGAGTTCGGCGGCTGGAGCATTGCGGGCTTCCTCCTGCCGATCTTCACCATCCCCGGCACGATCCTGATTGACTCCCTCTCTTTTCTTGTCTCGGCAGCCTCTCTGGCGACGATCCGCAGGCACGAACCGGCGCTCATACCGGCGACGGAGCGTGCGAGGGGGTGGCGGGAGATCGGGGCGGGGCTGCGCCTCCTGCGAGACCGTCCGATCTTCTACACCCTCGCCTGCGTTACGGGCGTGTGGAATCTCTTCCGCGCGATCATCGGAGCGGCAATCATCCTCTATGTGACGCGCGAATTACATGTCGCGCCCGCCGTGCAGGGGGTGATCTGGTCCGTCGGTGGCATCAGTGCGATGATCGGCGCGCTACTGGCGGAGCGCGTGACGCGACGGTGGGGAGTCGGCCCAACGATGATCGGGATGCTCCTGCTCGCGGTCATCACGACAATCTTCATCCCGCTCGCTTCCGGGCCGCTGGGTTGGATTATCGCCTCCCTCCTGATACAGCAGATTCTCGGTGATGGCGCAGCGACGATCTACGAGATCAATCAGGTCAGCCTTTTCCAGGCGCACACACCGAACCACCTACTGGGGCGGATGCATGCGAGTATCCGCTTCATCGAGTGGGGCGCGATGCTCAGTGGCCTGCTACTTGGCGGACTGCTCGGGCAGGTGATCGGACTGCGCGCCGCACTCTTCGTCGCCGTTGGCGGTCAGGCGCTCGCGCCGCTCCTGCTCGCCCGCTCGCCGGTGCATGAATTGCGGGAGTGAGGAGCCTCTCCCGGTCCCATCTTTTCGGGAAGGGGATGGGGTAGATCGTTCAAGCCGATATACACGAAGAGCATCCGCTCCAATTCCTCAGCCGCACTGGTCGCTGCCAAACGCTCCCGTCACTTGTACAAACAGAACGCCTGTGCTATCATCTCGTCTCAAGACCCATTGTGATTGTGCTTGTCGGCTGGCGGTAGATGATGAGAAGCAAGGAGCAGACAGTGATGACGGAGCAGGTTCTCTCACTCACCACGTTCTACAAAGGCTGGGGTGGCTATCAACAAGGCCTGGTCAACATCATCGCGCCACTTACGACCGAACAACTGGCGTTACCCGTCGCGCCCCATCGCTGGTCGCTGGGGATGATTGCGCAGCATATCATTGCCAACCGGGTCTGGTGGTTCCACGGGTGGATGGGCGAAGGGAGTCCCGATCTGATGGCGATCGCGCACTGGGACCCCGGGTACGATGAAGCGCAGCCCCTGCGCGCGGCCACTGAATTGGTCGCCGGGCTTGAGATCACCTGGCAGATAATTGCTGACGCACTTGCCCGCTGGACTCCCGCCGATCTTGGGCGCCGTTTCCCACCGGCAGCATTCTTGAGTGTAGAAGAGCAGCGAAACTCCGGTGAACGCACGCGGCAGTGGATTATCTGGCATGTGCTCGAACATGAGATTCACCACGGGGGCGAGCTTTCCTTAGGCCTCGGCGCCTATGGGCTGGCGGGTATCTACGGCAGCATGTAAATCGTGAACGGACAAGAGAGGAACAACAGATGCAAACCAACGCCGATCTCGACGTCCTGCGTGACCTGAACCGCGACTACATTCACTCGGTGCAGATGGGAGACGTCCGTCGGTTCGATGAGATTCTGGCCGACGACTTCCTGTGCAGCAACCCCGACGGCGCCCTGATTGATCGGCGCGCCTTCCTGGAGCAGACCGCGCGCCCCGTCACGATCGCGCATCTCGATGCCCACGATGTCAACGTGCGCCTCATGGGAGACATCGCGATCATCCATGCGCGCACCACCTACACCCTGCCGGATGGTCGGCCGGGGGCCGGGCGCTACACGGACGTGTGGGCACGCCGGGATGGGCGCTGGCTCGCCGTCTCGGCCCACGTCACCCGCTCCTAACGGGCGAGCCGCAGCTAACCCCACTCCCTGCCATATACAGCGTGTTCACCCACTGTTCGTATCGTTGCACAATCCTCGCTGAGAATGCATGTGAACGTGGCTGTAGACACGGCGCGCCATGCGAGTGAGAATGTGCCGTCGTCTCTGTTCGCGCGGGACATCGTTGTGCATCTCGATGATGGGACTCGACGGTGATGGGAGAGGATTAGGAAACACATGGGCCGGTACGCGATTCGCCGCATCTTGCTCCTGATACCGACACTCCTGGCGGTCTACACGATCTCGTTCCTGCTTATCCATGCGACGCCCGGTGGCCCGTGGGATGACGGGGATAAGCCGATCACTGGCGACGCGCTCAAAGCGCTCAACGAGAAGTTCGGCATCAATAAGCCGCTCTGGCGGCAGTACAGCGATTACCTCTGGAATGCCCTGCATGGCGACTTCGGCCTCTCCTTCGCGCAGCGCGGCCGCACGGTGTCAGATATTTTCAAGGATTTCTTCCCCGTCTCGCTCCAACTCGGCTTGATCGCCATCGTTCTCGCCGCCGTGCTCGGCATCACGGCGGGAACGTTCAGCGCGATCAAGCAGAACACGCCCGTGGATTATTTCTGCACCTTTGGCGCGATTATTGGCATCTCCGCGCCATCGTATGTGATCGCGTCGCTGCTCATCCTGCTCTTTGCCAACACCTTGCATCTCGTACCGACCGGTGGCTGGAATGGCGTCTTCAGCCGGACGACGTTTATCCCCGCCTTTGCGCTTGCGCTTGGCCCCGCCGCGATCCTCGCCCGCTACACGCGCTCCAGTCTCCTCGATGTCCTTCGGCAGGATTACATCCGCACCTCGCGCGCGAAGGGGCTGAACGAGCGCGGCGTGATGATCCGGCACGGGCTACGCAATGCCCTCATCCCGGTCACGACGGTGCTGGGGCTATCGTTTGCGAATGTGATTACCGGCTCATTCTTCATTGAGACAACGTGCAATGTGCCCGGTATCGGCCGGTACTTCGTCAAGAGTGTTTCCGGGCGGGATTACCCGGTGATGCTCGGCACCGTCCTGATGTTCGCGGCGATCATCGCGGTCATGAATCTGATCGTGGATCTGCTCTACGGTGTTCTCGATCCACGCATCGCATACGAATAGTCGAAGTCGGAATCAGCGTCGAAGCCGGGAGTACGCGAGTAATGGCAACACACACGACCGCAACGGCAACCCCATTCGCGCAGGCCGCGCCGATCATCGCCCCGAAGAGTATGTCATTGACGCAGGATGCGTGGCAGCGATTTATCCGCAACAAGGCGGCGCTTGCCGGGCTGATTTTTATCGGCATCATCGTCTTTGCCGCGATCTTCGCGCCGTTTATCGCGCCCTATCATTACGCGACGCAGGACATTCGGGCGACGACCGAGGGCATCGGCTCCTCCGGCCATCTCCTCGGCACGGATCGCCTCGGGCGGGACATTCTCAGCCGGATTATCTACGGCACACGCATCTCCCTCGCTGTCGGCCTCGTCGTGCCACTGCTGATCGTCTTGATCGGCGTCCCCGTTGGCCTGATCGCCGGCTACAAAGGCGGCTGGGTGGATACGCTGGCGATGCGGGTCGTGGATGTCTTTTACGCGATCCCGAACCTCCTCTTTATCATCATTTTCATGACCTACCTGAAGGCGAAATTCCAGCATGTCAGTGGCGGCTGGCTCCTGCCACTGAAAAATTTCGACGCCGCGACGGGCGGCATGCTCGGCGTCTTTCTCGGTCTCGGCCTCCTCTCGTGGCTGACGGTCTCGCGGCTCGTCCGTGGGCAGGTGCTTTCGCTCAAACACAAGGAGTTCGTCGAGGCGGCGCACTGTATGGGTGCATCGAGCAGCCGGATTATTACGCGCCACCTGCTGCCGAATACGCTCGCGGTCGTGATCGTCTCCGCCACATTGGGCATCCCGGCGGCCATCCTCGGCGAGGCGGGGATCAGTTTCATTGGCCTCGGCATCAACCCCCCCATGCCGTCCTGGGGGCTGATGATCTCGGAAGGGATCGCGGATTTGCGCTCCTATCCGTACATGTTGATCTCACCGGCGGTCGTGCTGTCGCTCACGGTACTCTCATTCAACTTCATTGGGGATGGTCTGCGGGATGCATTCGACCCGTGGATGAAAAAATAGGGGCGTTCCACCAACGTGTGGACGTTGGGGAAGTATTCCAATTAGGAGGGTTTCTCGTGGAAGAGCGGACAAAAATGACGGCGCATGCGTATACGCGGCGCAAATTCCTCGCACTATCGGCGGCGGGGACGGCAGCGACCGCACTCGCGGCATGTGGCGCGAGCGCGACGACATCAACCAATACGCCTGCGGCGGCAACCAAGCCTGCCGCCGCAACGACGGGGCCGTTACCGACGGCGACGAACGTCCCGCAGTCGCTCGGTGTTACCGCGCCTGCCGGTTCGGCAACCACCGGGCAGGCGGGCGCGGCGACACCGGCGACGACGGGGAGCGCGGTCGCCGCTGTCGCGCAGCCGACAATGCCCGCGAATTTGGCGGACAAGCAGATTTTCCGCTACGTAGACGTTGAGCCGCCGACCTTCGATCCGCAGGTCGGTTCCAGCCCATACAACATGCCGCAGATGTTCGAGGGGCTGGTGACGGTCAACTGGACGAACAATCAGATTGAACCGGCGCACGCAGTGAGTTATCAGGCGAACGCGGATGCGACGGTCTGGACCTTCAAGATGCGTCCCGGCCTCAAATGGTCGGACGGCACGCCGCTGACGGCGAAGGATTTCGAGTACTCGATCAAGCGCATCGCGGACCCAAAGGTCGCCTCGAAGTATTCGGCCGCTGCTGAGAATATCAAGAACGGGACGGAGATCGCAGCAGGGAAAATGCCGCCGGATCAGTTGGGAGTGAAGGCGCTCGATGACGCAACGCTCGAGTTCCAACTCGTCGCGCCCATTCCCTTCTTCCCGCTCCTCGCCTCTACCTGGTCCTATTTCGCGACGCCGCAGCACGTCATCGAGAAGTTCGGTGACAAGTGGCTGGAGGCAAGTAACGTCGTTGGCAGCGGACCCTACAAGATGGTGGACTGGAAGCACGATCAGTTGCAGGCGTTCGAGATCAATCCGAACTACTGGGGTGCGAAGCCGATTGTCACGCGCGTCGAGTGCCATATCTACCCGGATGCGACCTATTTGGCGCAGGGACTCGCCGCGTACGAGAACAACGAAGTGGATACCGCGCAGGTTTCCGCCTCGGACTACAGCCGTGCGCTCAAGGACGCGACACTCTCGAAGGAGATGAAGGGCTACCCCGGTTCCAGCACGTATATGCTCCACTGGGATGCGACGAACAAGCCGACGAGCGATGTGCGAGTCCGGCAGGCGCTCGCGCTCGGTTTCGACCGGCAGTCGCTGATTGATGTCGTGCTACAGAAATACTACCTCGACGCGCCGACGATCCTGCCGCCGGACATTCCGGGCTATAACCCGCAGGCCGCGCTGACCGGTGGGGTGGCGAAGGCCAAGCAATTGATGGCAGACGCCGGATTCCCGAACGGGCAGGGCTGGCCCGCCGACTTCTCCGTCGAGTACCCGGCGAGTGACACGATCAAACTCGTGCTCGAATACTTGCAGGCGCAGTGGAAGCAAAATCTCGGCATTGATGTCAAACTCGATAGCCGCGAGTCGAAGGCCGCCGTCGAATTCCGCGTCTCCCGCAAGACGCAGCCCTTCAATGGCCTCTTCGGCCTCTGGGGGTCCGACTACGGCGATCCGGCGAACTGGCATAACTTTCTCTTCGCCAGCGGCACGGACTTCTGGAACACCCACTGGAAGAATACCGAGTTCGATAGCATCATCGCCAAGGCAAAGGGGATGACGGACAAAGCCGCCCGTGCGCAGCAATATCAGATGGCGGAGCAAATCCTCGTGCAGGAGGCGGCGCACCTGCCGCTCTTCCACGGGCAGTCGTTCTTCGTCATCAAGCCGGGCTTGCAGGGCATCTACCATCCGGCAATTCTCGGCGCCGTCCCACGCGGCAAGTACGCCTACTTCACGAAATAGGAGCCTCACCCCCCGACCCCTCTCCTTTGCTGCCAAGCAAAGGAGAGGGGGAGAAAATGCGGGGAGGGATACGGGAGATAGCGGGTATTGAGGGAACGCCACGGCCTTCCCGACGAATTCCCTTCCCCTCCCCTCTCCTTCGCCGAACAAACCTCTCTATTCCTTGATCTCAGGGTGAAGGAGAGGGGCCGGGGGTGAGGTTTTTCAGCAACGAATCAAGGAGACATACGAATGGCAGCAAGTGGAACACCGACGGCGCATGGACTGAACCGGCGCACCTTTCTGGCGCTCTCGGCGGCGGGGACGGCAGCGGCTGCGCTCGCCGCCTGCGGGGGCAGCGCGACCGCCCCGACTGACACCCCGGCCCCAACGAAGGTGGCGGCAACGACTGGCCCGGCGGCGACCGCGACGGCAGTGCCGCAATCGCTCGGCAATACAGCGTCGCCCGCAACCGCGCCGACAACGACCGGTACGACGACCGCGAGTAGCGCCGTTGCCCCGGCGACCGTCGCGCCGACCGCAGCGGCGAGCGCCACGAACCTCGCCGCCACGCAGACCTTCCGTTACGCCGGCCCTGAACCGATCAACTTCGATCCGGCGAACTGCCAGGACCCGGTCAACGAGCCGCAGGTTTTCGAGGGGCTGGTAACGGTCAGTTGGAAAGATGGGACGCTCCAACCGGCGATGGCGCAGAGCTATCAGACGAACGCGGACGCGACAGTCTGGACCTTCAAAATGCGTCCCGGCATGCAGTGGTCCGATGGCACGCCGCTGACGGCGAAAGACTTCGAGTATGCGTGGCGGCGGGTGGTGGACCCGAAGACCGCTTCGATCTACACTGCGTCGCTGGCGAGCGTCAAGAACGCGCTGGAAGTCGTCAAAGGCACGGTACCACCGGAGCAACTCGGCGCAAAGGCGCTCGATGATGCCACCTTTGAAGTGACGCTTAACACACCGGCACCTTATTTCCCGCTCCTCGCCGCGACGTGGACCTGCTTCCCGACGCCCCAGCACGTCATCGAGAAGTTCGGGGCGAAGTGGCTGGAGGCGGGAAATCTCGTCGGCAATGGGCCATATATCCTGAAAGAGTGGAAGCACGACCAGTTGCAGATCTTCGAGCCGAACCCGAATTACTGGGGGCCGAAGCCGACGATCACACGCGCCGAATTCACCATCTACGACGACCCGCTGACGAAGAGCCTCCCCGCGTACCAGAACAACGAACTGGACAGCGCGCAGGTTGCGCCGGGCGATTACGATCATGTGCTCAACGACCCCAATCTCTCGAAGGACTTGAAGGGGTATCCGCTCTCGCAGACCAACATGATTCAATGTGACGCGACGAATAAGCCGACGAGCGATGTCCGGGTGCGGCAGGCGCTCTCACTCGCTTTCGACCGTCCGACGCTGACGGACATTGTGCTGAAAAAGTATTATCTGCCCGCAGCGACGATCCTGCCGCCGGACATCGCCGGGTACAATCCGGCGGCGGCTCTGACAGGCGGCGTGGCGAAGGCGAAGCAACTGCTGGCGGACGCGGGCTTCCCGAACGGGCAGGGATGGCCGAGCGACTTTTCCCTCATCTACGCAACGAGTTCGGTGACGAAGACGATCCTCGAATTTATCCAGAACGAGTGGAAGAAGAACCTCGGCATTGATGTGCAGTTGAACGCGATGGAGTCCAAGGCGTATGTCGCGTGGCGCAGTGCGCGGGCGACGCAGCCGTTCAATGCGTACTACGGTGGCTGGGGCTCGGACTACGGCGACCCGAGCAACTGGCACAACTTCCTCTTCTCCTCGCAGACGGACTTCTACCACACGCACTGGAAGAACGACCAGTTCGAGAGCCTGATCGCGAAGGCGAAGGGAATGACCGATCAGACGGCGCGCACGAAGATGTATCAGGATGCGGAGGTGATCCTCGTCCAGCAGGGCGCCAGCATCCCGATCAACTTCAATCAGGCCTTCTTCGTCACCAAGCCGACGGTGCAGGGCGTCTACCATCCCGCCGTTCTCGGCACTTACCCGCGCCTCAAGTTCATCTCGATCACCAAGTAACGAAGGAAGCCGAACGCAGAGGACGCAGAGAACACAGAGGAAAGAAAAGAGAGGATAAGAGAATCCCCTTTTTAAATCCTCCTCTGCGCTCTCTGTGTCCTCTGCGTTTGGTTTCTGTTGATCTCGCAAAGAGATATACTGCTGGACATGATCTGTGGGCAGTGAGAGAAGGGAGTGCGAGATGGCAGCGATAGATCAGCGGCGGGACGCCTTTCGGGCGCTGTCGTCCGCGTCGGCGGCGCTGGCCGAGCGCGCCCGCATTGTGATGCCGGGCGGCAACACGCGCACGACCGTCTATCAGTCTCCGCACCCGCCATATGCGGCGTACGGGAAGGGCGCGACCATCGTAGATGTCGAGGGGGATGCGCGGCTCGATTTCATCAACAACTACACATCGCTGATCCACGGCCATGCCGCCCCCGCTATCAATGCCGCAGTGATCGAACAACTCCAGTACGGTACTTCGTACGCGATGCCGACGGTGCATGAAGTCGCGCTCGCGGAGTTGATCGCGGCGCGCATCCCCTCGGTGGAGCAGTTGCGCTTCACGAATTCTGGTACGGAAGCGGTGATGATGGCGATCAAGGGGGCGCGCGCCTTCACGGGCCGCCCGAAAACCTTGAAGTTCGAGGGGTGCTACCACGGCTCCTACGACTTCGCGGAAGTGAGCCAGGTGACGCCCGAATCGCGCTGGGAGGAGGCGGAAACAGCCGCCACCGCGACTGCCTTCGGCACGCCGCAAGGCGTGATGGAGAATGTCCTCGTCGCCCGTTACAACGACATCGCGGACGCCGAGCGCGTCATCACCCGGCATCATAACGCGATCGCCGCCGTGCTTGTGGACCCGATGCCCTCGCGCGTCGGCAACGTGCCCGCAACGCACGACTTCCTCAGCGCGCTTCGGGAGATGACGCGGGCATACGGCATCGTCCTGATCTTCGATGAGGTGATTACGCTGCGCGTCGCGTACGGCGGCATGCAGTCCGTCGTCGGTGTGACGCCGGATATGACGACGATGGCGAAGATCATTGGCGGCGGCTTCCCGGTCGGTGCGGTCGGCGGGTCGGCGGCAATCATGGCCGTCTTCGATCCGAGTCAGGGGCCAAAGGTGCCCCACGGCGGGACGTTCAACGCGAACCCGATCACGAGCGTCGCGGGACTGACGGCGATGGAGAAGATGACACCGGAGGAGTTCGACCGCATCAACGCGCTCGGCGAGCGATTGCGCGAGGGGCTGGCGGAGGCGATGGACGGCGCGCGGATGCCCGGCCAGGTGACGGGCGCAGGCTCCGTCTTCAACCTCCATCTGCATCCACGTCCACTGACCGACTACCGCAGCACGTCGCTCACCCCGGCGGAGAAGGCGCGCACA
>JALYUS010000662.1 GCA_030853625.1 Chloroflexota bacterium | reverse complement strand
TCGCCCATGAGCGAGACATCCTCGGTGTCGGCGTCGAGACGGTTGGGACGGACGCCGGGCAGGCGGGCGGCTTCGATCCTCCCTTCCCGAATCACACGACGATGCACGGCGCGGGGAAATTCGGCCTCGCCAGCCTCTGTAATCTCGACCAGGTACCGCCAACCGGCGCTATCGTCATCGCTGCGCCCTTGAAAATCGTCGGCGGCAGTGGCAGCCCCGTACGCGTGCTTGCGATCACGCCTGCGTGACGCCGTGTTTTACTTCAGCGCATCGCCAGCGGGGCGCGGGTTTCGTCCATCCAGTCGAGCAGGAAGTAGGTGAGACGGGTGCGCCGCGCTATCGCCTCCTCAATTGGCCACCCCGTGTGCCGTTCCAGCGCCGCGCGGGCCCGCTCGTCGAAGACAGGGCCGGCCGCACTATTCGCCGCGCTCAAGGCCCAGCGTAGTGCCGCCGAAATCGCTGCTCCCTGTTCGACGGCGCGAGCGTTTCCAGTCGTGCGGTACACCCACCGGAAACCGGCGTGCGAACGGTATAGCCCAGCGGTTCGTGCCGCCAGTCGAGTATCTCGGCGGCCGCGTCTGCCAACATCCGCCGGACCGGCCCGATCAGGCTCTCGCGATCCAACCCTTCGGGCGGCGACCCCGCGCCCGTTGTCACCGTTGCCCCTCTTCTTCCCAGCGGAAGCCGTCGCCGTCAGGCACGATGCGGCCCCACGGCGGGAACATCGCGTGCGAGAAGACGAGCGTCGCGCCCTGCGGTACGGCGGCGGCGACGAGGCGATCGCGCGAGGCGCGCATGGCGGGCTGGTCGCGGTTGGCGAGCACCCAGTCGAGATGCGCGACTTCGCAGGGATGGTGGAGGAGATCGCCAAGTGCGTAGAAGTGCTCGCCCTGCGATGCGACATGGACGATGGCATGCCCCGGCGATTCGCCCGGCGCGTGGAGCATCGTCACGCCCGGCACGACCTCCCGGTCGCCGTCCACGAGGTCGAGGAGGCCGCGCCGTTCGATGGCTTCTATCCGGCTGATGAACTCGGCGTCGGGCAAACCATCATACCGGCTCGCCACTCGGTCTGCCTGGCCAATCAGATGGCGCGCGTTCGGGAAACGGGGTATATAGCCGCCATCTCGCTCGATGGTGAGGCCGACGTAATGATCGAAGTGCGCGTGCGTCGTGATGACGTGCGTCACTTCCTCCGGGCGGACGCCGATGCTCGCCAGCCCGGCCTCGACACCCGGCGTACGCTGCGTCTCCTCCCACATCGTCGCGAACTTCCGGCCCCACGTCGAATCGAGATCGTCAAATCCGGCATCTATAAGGATGGATGCGCTGCCGATGCGGATATGGACGGCATGGAAGCCGATCCGGAGGCGGCCCGCCGCGTCCAGTTCGGGGATCGCCGCGCGCAGTTCCGCCGACGGCACGGCGAAATTCTGCGGCCAGAGCGACGACCCGTCCGCGATGACCGTGACGGTCGCATCGCCGAAACGACGCGACGCCACGTATGCCGAAGCGTTCTCCGCAGCCATTGATCCTGCCTCCTTCCGCCATGCGGGCGTTTCCCCGATGATTGGCGCGTTTCCGTTGCACCGCCCACCCCGTTGCCGAACAGTGTATCCTACGCGAGTGCATTGGTGCAGGCCGCGATGGCACGCAGGGAACCGTGGCGACGCAGTCAGACGAGGAATGAGATGGAGGGCCGGATGCACCGACGTTTCGCGTTGCCGATGATGACACTGCTCGTGGCGTTCCTGATCGCCTGTAGCGGTACGGCGACGAACACGCCGAGCGCCGTCGCGCCGACGCAGGCTCCCACCACAGCGCCGACAACGGCCGCGCTGACCACGGCTGTCGCGCGCATCGCACCTTCCGTATCGCAGCCAATAGGCACGGTAGTCACCAGCGGCGCGGTCGCGGCAACCGCGCCGACCGCCGCGACGGGTTCGATTGCCGCCGCCACCGCGACACGCCCCGCACTCTCCGCCACGACCGGCCCGACGCCCGCAGCCGCTTCGGCGCCCGCCGTGGTCGGAACGCGACCGGCCAATTCTGTGCTAACCGGCTCGGCAATTACCGGCACGACGACTGCTGGCTCTGCCGTTACCGGTACGGTTCTGACGCCTTTTACGGACCCGCAGGGGCGTTTTACCTTCTCGCGCCCCGCCGCGTGGACCGTTGGGCAATCCACCGCACCGAGCAGCGCCGTCCAGTTCAACTCGACAAACCCGGCTGGCGTGGTTGACATCTCAACAGAAGCGTATCCGAGCGCCGCGACGCCGAATACGATCCTCACGGCGGCGTTTGCAGAGATCAAAAAAGGCATCCCGGACGCACAGGAGGTCGGCACGGCCACCCTGCAACTCGGTAGCGAACCGGCCGTTCAAATTGACTACACCGGCACCGTAAGTGGCGACATCAGGATTTATTTCTCGCAGATTTTTGCCCTCCACACAGGCACCTTATATATCCTGACGCTCGGCGCCCCGCCTGCGGACATCGAGAAGATGAAGCAGCAGGCGATCCCCCTCGTGACGACATGGAAGTTCCTGCAATAGCGCCGACGGCCGCAAATGAAACCAGATGAACGGCGGTAGCCATCTGACCACCTCCGTTCGTTTGCGTGGCTGCGTAAAGGGCGATATTGTCTTGGCGTACAATTTGCGTCAAGGATGAGGATGCTATGTATCGAACGAATGCAGATAAAGGAATGGGATGTATGCGGGGATTCGCGTCAATACGCTGCCGGATCGGTCTGCTCGTTGCCGCCCTGCTTGGTTGCGCGCTCCTGCCATTGGCAGTTGGGGCATACGACTGGCCGCAGTTCAATGGAAATGGGCGGCACGGCGGCAATAACACGCAGGAAACGACCATCACCGCCGCGAATGTACATGGGATGCAACGCCTCTTTCAGATCACCCTGCCCAGCAATGCCGATAGCGCGCCCATCACACTGAGCGGCGTCGGCACGATGAGCGGCACGGTGGATCTCGTCTTTGTCACCACGCGCGATGGGCGCCTGATCGCGCTCAATGGGCATACGGGCGCGACGGTGTGGAGCGTGCAGCACGGAGCGAGCGCCTGCCAGATCAATGATACCGCGCCCGTCCCGAATCCCACGAATCCGTGTCATACCAATGCCTCGCCCGTCATTGATCCGAATCGCCAGTTCATCTACGCCTATGGACTGGACGGCTCTGTGCATAAGCATTCCGTCTCTACCGGCAGCGAAGTGATCGGCGGGGGCTGGCCGGAGTTGGTGACAACCAAACCCTTCAACGAAAAGGGATCATCCCATTTGAGCATCACCACCGATGCACGTGCGAACACGTACCTCTACGTTGCGAGCGGCGGCTATCCGGGAGACAACGGCGATTATCAGGGGCACATCACAACGATTGCCCTCGCCACGGGAACGCAACATGTCTTCAATATGCTGTGCAGCACGGAGGCGGTCCATTTCGTCCAGACGCCCGGCTCGCCGGATTGCGCGGGGCAGACGCAATCCGCTGTCTGGGCACGATCAGGCGTCGTCTACGATGCGGATACCGACCGTATCTACGCGGCGACCGGAAACGGCACGTTCGATGCCGCGCACCATGATTGGGGCGATAGCGTCGTCGCGCTTAACCCGGATGGAACCGGGAACGGAAACGGCGATCCGCTCGATTCCTACACGCCGACAAACTTTCAGTTACTGCAAAACAACGATACGGACCTCGGCAGCACTGCGCCCGCGATTCTACCGACGCCGCCCGGTTGCGCGGTCCCGCACCTCGCCGTCCAGGGCGGCAAAGATGGCAAAATCCGTCTCCTCAATCTCGACAACCTCAGTGGCATGGGCGGGCCGGGGCATATCGGCGGCGAGATCGCGGGTTCGCTTGTTGATGTACCCGGTTCGGGAGAAATGCTCACCGCGCCCGCCGTCTGGACCAATCCGGGTGACAGTACGACATGGGCCTTCACGAGCACGACGGGTGGCATCGCGGGGCTGCACCTGACCTGCCCGAATGGTGGGATACCCAGCCTGACGGCGATCTGGCAGCATACGACGAGCGGCTTCGGGACCACTTCATCGCCGCTCGTCGCCAATGGCGCGCTTTTCGCTGCCAGCAACAGTGGCGCGCTCTCCGCGTTCGATCCGACGAACGGCAACGCGCTCTGGACCACGACTGTTGGTGGCATCCATTGGGAAAGTCCGGTTGTCGCAAACGGTATTCTCTACATGCCGGATCAGGGGAATCATCTGACCGCCTTCTCGCCCCTCGCCATCGCGACGGTCACACCGCCTATTGGTCGCACGGCGGGCGGGACGAATGTGACGATCACCGGCATTGGCTTCAGCGCGGGGACGACGGTCAGTTTCGGCGGCGCGACGCCGACCAATGTCCGCATCGTGAACGGCACGACGATCACGGTAACTGCTCCCGCCCACGCGCCCGGCTCGGTGAACGTGACGATTTCTCGCCCGGATGGAACGCTCGCCACGCTGCCGGACAGTTTCACCTTCGTGCCGGATCCCCCACCATCGCCGCGCCCATTTCCCGGCACACCCGTTCCGGGATCGCCCCTCGCCGTGCCTTCAGGCCGCTCCAGCGGCATGCCAACGTTCATTCCCACCCCTATCCCAATCCCCGCATCCCGCTAGACGAATGTCAGCCCGTTCCCGCGTCGGAAAAGAGCCTGGCATCGAGAACGGGCCGACACGGCGTCAGAGTGGGTCGTGGCATTGCTCTTGCCCGTATCTCTCGTAGCGTTCATCGGGGCGCCATCGGCACCTATCAGAAAGGACCTAGCCAATGCCGGAAAAGCGTGTTGAAGTTGTCTCACAATATCTGTCGGATATGCACGTCCTTGAGAGCCATATCCTGCAACCACTCCAGCGGCAGGTGAATCAGACACAGGACCAACCGGACATCAACCGTGCGCTGCAAGACTATGTTGCCTCAACGGAGCGACACATCGCGCGGTTGGAGAAGCGGCTACAGGCGCTCGGCAGCCAGGATGGCCTGGCTGATCGCGCGAAGCAGGGCGTCAGCGCGCTGTTTGGCCTCGCGGCAGGCGCAATTGACACGGTGCGCACGCATCCCTTCGCCAAGAACCTGCGCGACGATTACACAGCGGGCAGCCTTGCGGTAGTCAGTTATGTCATGCTGCGCACCACGGCGCTCGCGTGCGACGACACGGAGTCCGCGCAACTGGCGGAGACGCACATGGACGAGACGGTCGAGATGTTGCAGTGGATCGCGCGCACGATTCCGACACAGGTCGTCCGTGACCTTGAGCGCGAGCGCGATGTGCAGTTGCAGAGCGGGGCCGCGAACCAGGTCACCAACGATCCGAAACTGCACGTCCTGTACGGCAGCCAGCCGGGGGATAGCGCCGCGCAGAGCGCCATCCATTAGCGGATAGCTCGCCGGAGAGGAGATGTCCCGCCTGTATCATCGCAGGCGGGACATCTGTGCGTGCCAGAGAGATGTTATGATCTTGCCAGGGATGGACGCGCCACGACGGAGTGAACATCATCTGGTGATCGTTTGGCGGATACGCGCCGTACGATGATCCTCATTGGCGTGGCACGACGGAAATGGAGCCGAACAGACGTTGATGATCTTCCTCGCACGTACGATCAATGAAAGTATGCAATCCCTGCTGCGGTTGCATACGCTCGCGGTGATCGTCGCAATCCTCTTCTTCGAGGAACTCGGCGTGCCAAGCCCAATTCCGGGTGATCTGATGATGGTGCTTGCGGGTGTGCGCGTCGCGCAGGGGCGTGAGCCGCTGTGGCTCGTGCTCCTCCTGCAGGAGGTAGCGACGGTCGCGGGCGCGACGGGGCTTTTCTTCCTCAGTCGGCGATGTGGCCGACCCCTCGTCCTGCGGTACGGGCGATTCATCCATCTTGGGCCGGAGACGCTGGCGCGGGCGGAGGGGAAGATTCAGCGCCACGGCGGCTGGGCAATCGTGATCGGGCGGCTCCTCCCCGGTCTGCGGATCGCCACGCCGATCGCGGCGGGGGTGCTTGGCATGTCATTCCTGGCCTTTCTGCCCGCCCTCGCCCTCGGCGCGTTCCTGTATATCCTCACCTATACCCTGCTCGGTCTCTTTATCGGCCCCGCCGCACTCGCCTTCTATAACCGCGTCTCCCTGCCGGTCAGCGCACTCGTCTCGCTTGCCGTGCTCATCGCACTCATTTTCGTCATACGCCAACTGCGGCGCGCGCCTCCCGCCTTCACGCAGGATCGGTATGGCGCGGTCATCTCGGCGCTGATGGCGGGCATCCTTGCCGGGGTCGCCGGGCTGATGGCGGCGAATAGCGTCAGTGAATTCATCACCTTCGGACGGCGCGTGTACGGCCACCCGGCGCTCGTCGCGACGCGCGGCGTGGGCAGTGGGTTGCGCTTCCTGATCGCATGGCCCGCCTTTCTCGTCTTCGCCGCGCTGCTGGGGCTATTCGCCTACGTGATCGGCGTCGCGCGCCTGCCGCGCTGGCTGGCGATCCTGCTCAGTGCGGGCGTGCCACTCCTGATTAGTCTTACCGTCCTCTATCCGCTGACAGAGCGGCAGCACGTCGGATTATCCGAATACCACGAGCAGATCATCTTTACGGTGGATACAACGCGATGGCTCATCTATGGCATTACCCTCGCGGCTTTCCTGCCGCTCCTGCCGCACCTGCGCCGCACGGAACCCGCGTCACCCACTCTCCGCCGTACGCATGCGACGGCGCCCACTTCCCGCCCATCGCAGACGGGGACGGACAGATAGAGAGGACACAGATACCCCCTGCCCACTTTTCCCTCATCGTCGTATCTTTGATGCGCTGCGAGGTGCGACAGAGAACGAGAGAACGATCATGGACATGAAAACTATCGTGACGCGGAAACGCTCCAGATTCATGCATTGATAACCGTGTACGTAGCGCACTTCGGCGCGTGTTCGCCCGGTAATACGTTCCTGTAAATCACTCATTGTCGGTCCCCATCTCTTCGAACGGTACATTTTC
>JALYUS010000656.1 GCA_030853625.1 Chloroflexota bacterium | reverse complement strand
TGGTCGCTCGCCGCGCATGGCACGCGCTATGAAGCGACGCGGGTGCATCGCCAACCAGGGAGTAAACCGCCCCGTCGAATGATCGAAGAATCGAAAATCCCTTGACATCATCCATAGAATCTTCCCTGCGAGGGAAGGGGGAGTAAGCCTCCGTGAGATCGAGGTGTTACAGGAAGGCCACGGTGCCGCGAAGAGTCACCCCTCCCTTTTAGGGGAGGGGCCGGGGGATAGGTTCTTTCACGTGAACGCCGTTGACCGCCTCGCACCCGCGTAGTACGCTCCCTGCGGTGTGGGTCGCGCGATTATGAGATGGGAATGCCTGTGGCAACAAAGAATTCGGAAACCGTCGAGGCCGTGGACGGCGACAATGCAGCGTCAGCGGATGCCGTACCGATCAATGAACCGCCACGGGCGAGCGCGGCCCGCGAATTGCTTGAAACGTTGATCATCGCGGCGCTGCTCTTTTTCGGCATGCGGCTGGTGATGCCGGCAGTCGTCGTGGACGGTGTCAGCATGGTGCCAAGTCTCCAGAATGGCGAGCATCTGCTCGAAAATCGTCTCGCCTATCGAAGCATCACCATTGGCGGGACGAAACATTATCTCTTCCACCCCCCGAAGCGCGGCGACATCGTCGTCATCAACCCACCTGTCGCGCATGACAAGCCATTTATCAAGCGGATTATCGGCTTGCCGGGCGATACGATCCTGATTCGCGATAGTAACGTGATGGTCAATGGCGTCGCGCTCCATGAGACAAATATCTCGGCGCCGCCGACCTATACCTATCCGACGGATGGCCGCCCCTATACACTTGGGCCGGACGAGTACTTTGTGTTGGGTGATAACCGCAACGCGAGCGAAGACTCGCACTTTTTCGGCCCGATCCACAGTAGCGCAATCATGGGCAAGACCTGGATCGGCTTCTGGCCCCGGATAGACATTGGCTTCCTGAAACGACCGGTCTATCCAATCCCATCGTAATGGCTGGCACGACGGTTTGGTGGTGAAGCGAGGGGAGATCGCGTGGCGATGCACACGGTGAGCGCGCGACCGCTTCGCGCCGGGGTTGATATTGGCGGCACCTTCACGGACTTAATTCTCTACGACGAGCGCACAGGCGCCCTCAGCATCGGTAAAACGCTCACCACCCCGGACGACCCGGCCCGCGCGGTCGAAACCGGCATGCGCGAGACGCTCGCGGAAGCCAATGAATCGCCGGAAGCGGTCGGCACGGTCATCCACGGCACGACCCTTGTCACCAACGCGCTGATTGAGCGGAAGGGCGCGCGGACGGCTCTGATCGCGACACGCGGTTTCCGAGATGCCATCGAGATTCGCCATGAGGGCCGGTACGATCTGTACGACCTCTTCCTCGAAATGCCGCCGCCGCTTGCGCCACGCCGCCTGCGCTTCGAGGTGGATGAGCGCATCCTCGCGGACGGTACGGTATATGAGTCGCTGGATACGTCCGCGCTCCCGGCGATTATCGAACAGATGCGCGCGCAGGGCGTCGAGGCGGTCGCCGTGTCGCTCCTGCACTCATACCGCAATCCCGCGCACGAACGGGCGCTCGGTGACGCGCTGGCGACGCTCGCTCCCGAACTGGTCGTCTCGCTCTCCGCCGAAGTGGTGCCGGAGATTCGCGAGTACGAGCGCACCTCCACGACGCTCGCGAACGTCTATGTCCGCCCGCTCGTCCAGACCTATCTCCAGCGACTCGAAGAGCGGTTGCGCGCGCTCGGCATGCGGGATGCCTCGCTCTCCGTCATGCTTTCGAGTGGCGGCACGGCGACGGTCGAGACCGCGCAACGGTTTCCGATCCGGCTGATCGAATCCGGCCCCGCCGCCGGCGCACTTGCGGCGGCGCAGTACGGCGCGCTCACCAACCGGCCCAACCTGCTCTCCTTCGATATGGGTGGCACGACCGCGAAGGCGTGCATTATCGAAAACGGCGAGCCGCTCGTCTCCGCCGACTTCGAGGTGGCGCGTGTCTACCGTTTCAAACGCGGCAGCGGCCTGCCCGTGCGCGTTCCCGTCATCGAGATGATCGAGATTGGCGCGGGCGGCGGTTCCATCGCCCGCGCGGACAGCCTCGGCCTCCTGAAAGTCGGCCCCGACAGTGCAGGTGCGCAACCCGGTCCGGCCTGTTACGGGCGTGGCGGCGCCGCGCCAACCGTGACCGACGCTGACCTGTTACTCGGCTATCTCGATCCGTTATTCTTTCTTGGTGGCAAGATGCGTCTCGATACTGCGGCGGCGGAACGCGCGATTGCCACCCTCGGCGACCGGCTCGGACTCTCGATGATTGACGCGGCATGGGGCATCCATCAGGTGGTCAATGAGAACATGGCGGG
>JALYUS010000631.1 GCA_030853625.1 Chloroflexota bacterium | reverse complement strand
CTTTCGGTACCTGTACCTGGTCTACCGGAAGGGAGAGGGAGGCAGCCCGGAGGAGGCGCTGTTTGCGGATCGTCCGCTGCTGATCTGCATCCTCCTCTGGGGCGCTACCAGCATCGCCATCCTCTATCTGCTCTGAGCGCCGGGCGGGCGTGGATTAATTGCGATGGAAAAACGGTAAGGAGATTGGACGCTTGCTTCGCTTCGCCATCATCTGCCGCGATACGACGCTCGCCGCCTGGCAGATGCAAACAATTGAACATCTCCGCACGGCGGATACGGCGCTGGTGACGCTGCTCGTCGTTGATGAGCAGGATGCGGGGTCACAAAAGCGCGACGCCGTACTCTGGCAATGGTATTCCTCTCTTTATCTCAACAGGCGCGCATCTTCGCGTACCTCCGCATGCATTGAGACGCACCTCGGCGGCATACCGATCCTTCATACTGCCCGTGATTCCTTTGGAGGCGTTTCCGACGCGGTAATCGCGGCGGTTCGCGCGCATGATCTCGATTTTATTCTCGATTTCGGGACGGAACCAATCATCGGCGATCTCCGTGCCGCGCCGCGCTATGGCGTCTGGTCGTTCGCGGAAGACGAGAGCGATAGCATGCGTCGCAGCCCGCCGTGCTTCTGGGCGATCTACGGCGATACGCCAACGATCAGGGTGACGCTGAGGCAGTTGGGGAGTGCGTGCGATCCCGATACGGTCCTGCGAAGCGGCCATTTCAGGAATTTTACGCACTCGTACCTGCGCACCCGTGAAACCACGCAACGCGGTATCACGCGATGGCCGGCTCAGGTATGTCGGGATATTCAGCGAGGGTCGGCGCGCCCTGTCGCGAACGCCCCCACAACGCCTTTGTCCGCGCGCGGCGCGCCGACAAATCGCCAGGTGATCGGCTTTCTCCTCAGACTGGCGTGGCGATTCACGCGCACCGCGTGGGTTGGCCTTCTCTTCCGCGACCGGTGGAATATCGGCATCGTTGCCGCGCCGATTGAGACCTTTCTCGATGCGGACGCCCGCCCGCCGGTGCAATGGTTGCCGAAGCCACCGCCAAAGCACTTCCTCGCCGATCCGTTCGTATCGCTTGACGGCACCTTGTTCGTGGAAGAATTCGACGATCGCACGCAAAGAGGACATATCGCGGCCCTCACCGCACTGCCTGATGGCTCGTACTCCGCGCCGCAGCGGGCGATCGTATTGCCGGTGCATATGTCATATCCCTCGATCATACATCATCAGGGAGATGTCTATTGCGTGCCGGAGACCGGGGAGGCAGGGGAAATCGCGCTGTACAAAGCGACTGCGTTTCCGCATCAGTGGACGAAGTGCATGACGCTCGTTGCCGGGTTCGCGGGCCTGGATGCGACGATCTTTCAGTATGACGATCGCTGGTGGCTGTTTTGTACAGAGCAAGGGACATTCTCGAACGTGATGCTCCATGCATGGCACGCGCCTGATCTCTTCGGGCCATGGACACCCCATCCCGGTAATCCCCTCAAGACGGACGTTCGCTCCAGTCGGCCCGCCGGCATGCCCTTCATGCATCGCGGGCACTGCTATCGCCCCGCGCAGGATTGCTCGCGAACCTATGGGGGCGCGGTCGCCATCAATCGTATCGTGCATCTCTCGCCGACCGCATTTGAGGAGGAATGCGTTGCCGTCATCGCACCCGATGCGGACAGCCCGTATCACTATGGGTTGCATACCCTCTCGGCGTTCGATCAGTCTACGGTGATTGATGGGAAGGGAAGAGCGTTCGCGCCAGTAGAGGTATATCGCGTCCTTCGCACACTGCTTCGGGACATACCGCGACGCGTGTACGGGAGATTGCGTTAGGCGCTCGCCATCGTCTCGCTCTCCTGCTCGGCAGGCACATCGCGCGCAGTTTCTTGTCGCTGTCTCGGGTGGTTTCCCCGGCGAAAGGTGACGAACCGCCTCCTGAGATTTGGCGGATAGGCGATATACCCCGCGTCGGACCAGACGCCGGACGGATGCCAGGCGGGCTTGGCGTCTCCCTCGCCCGTCCACCAGGATACCGTGCGGGTCGCGTGTTTCGGCAATGCGCCAATCGCATTTTCGATCTGCCAAAATTCGAGCGTAATTTCCTCGTCCCTGTCAAAGGCATCGAGCAGCGCGATCAACCCCGCATGCTGCGGCGCGGTGAGACGATCCGGCGGCAGGAACGAACGGCGGCGCAGCGACCACGCGGATACCCCCGTATGTCGGGGCAGCGTCCGGTGGCCCGACCGCGCGGCACGCAGGCGTAATGACCAGGCCAGCATCCCCTCATGCCGCGATACCGCGAGGCGACCCGGCGGCGCGGGGCGCAGGCGTTCCGCCCACACCCGCAGGACGACGACCGCGAAAAGCGCGACGGTGACGGTCATTGTGGCAAAAGCCGTGCGATGGTCCACTGGCATGATGCTCCTGACCACACTGCCCGGTAATGACGCGGGCGATGGTCTCGTTGCAGAGAGCGGCCTCATTGCGGCGTGCGCGCCGTCATTCTCAGTATCGGCGATAAAGATGAACGGGACATGACAGGCGTCAGCACGGGCGCTGTCAGTTTCGTCGGCACGATGCATCGTGGCATTGCGATGCTGACGGGAAGTGGCAACCAGGAATTACCCGACTGAGAGCAGGTCCCACAGCGGGCGGGCATCAGGCTCCGCACTGTTTCCGAGCCGATCTAATCCCCAGAGATCCTCGATCGTCCGCAGCAGACTGTAATGCGTCGCGGGCTGCGACGATTGATACCCCGGTGGCCCGGTGGGCGTGATCGCGAGTAAGGGGACATGGCCCCCTTCCGCAATGGTGCAGCAGCCGTCGTTGGTCTCGCCCTCATCCCAGGTGATATAGAGTTCTCCACCTTGTTTCCAGGCATCTGAGTTGAGGATGCGCGGCACAAAGTTCGCCAGCCATTGATCGGCATCGGCGATGACCCCATCGTGCATATCGTGGATCAGACTTGGGGTAATCCAGGCAAAGTTGGGAAGGGCGCCGCTCGTCAGATCGGCATCGAGTTGCGTCAGGGGTACGACCTGCTGGCAACGGGTCGGGTTGTCACGGATGGCGTTGAAATAGAGGAAGGGATTGTGATTGACGATGTAATTGCCCGCCTCAGAACCGAGGAAACAGGGTTGCGGGAGGTCTTCCTGATAGCTTTTCCAACTCTTGCCTTTTGCTTCGAGGGTATCCGCGAGGCTCGGCTGTTCCTGGAAGCAGTCCGTACATTCCGCGCCGAGGCCATAGGTATGACCGCTGAGTAAGGCAAGATAGTTTTCCAGCGCCGGATGCTCGATCGCATAGTAATCTTCCGCAAGCGCATAGCGCGACGCCAACTGATTGAGATAGGGCGCGTCCGGATTGCCGATGATATGGTCAAACTCCTCGTGCGACATCACGATCAGGAAGATGTGGGCCGGTATCGCCGCAGGCGGCGTGGTTGCCGGTTGAGGCGTCGGCGTCGGTATCGGCGTCGGTGGCGGCGTGGATGTTGGCTCGGGCGTTGCGCTTGCTTGTTCATCGGGCGTGGCGGAGGCTTCCGGCTCGGGCGCGGTAGGTGTCGGTCGGATCGGCGTCTTGAGCACGACGACCGGTAGTGCCGTGGCGGATGGCGCCGCGCCGCCGCTACATGCGATCAACGTGAAGGCGACGAAGAGATACCAGAACGCGGGCGCCCGATAGGTAGTATATGGGGAGCAATTACCGATGTGGATATGCCTCGTCAGATGTGTACATCGCCCGTTAGGCTCCACGACCGGGCCTCTCTCACGCGTTGCGCTCCCCAATGGCCGAAATGGAGCGGATGCGGGATCGCTGCCAGATCGTGCGACGCATCCGTAGCCGCCCCAGGAGCGGTAAGGAGTGAAGATACCGTTCGGCGCGCTCCGTTACCTCATCCGGGGGAAGAATATCTTTGTAGTTGCGCCAATACAACATCGCTTGCACCATCAGGACATTCTTTTCCCGGTCATGATGCTGATAGGTCATGTGAAAGCGCGGATTGGCGACGATTGCCTCCGCATCGAGCCGAGCGGCCTCGTTCTGTTCGTCGTACGTCGTCGCTTCTCTGCCACGCTCGCCGACGAGGGCGATGAACGATTGCCGATACCGGGCGGCATAGGCGGCATGATCCTCCTGGTCGGTGAATCGGTCGTGTGCCTCGATCGTGGGATGGTGGACTTCGGTCTCATGAAACGCGACTCGTGCCACTTTGCATTCTCCCTTCGTACAGCCACAGCGCCACCACTGTATACCGATACGCCTACTGTCGTCAACCCCTGTGTTAAGATGGACTAAAGGCGTACGTACTAACCCATTCATCCGCGCTGATCCCGTGGCACGCGGTATGATTGCATCCGAAGCGGCGAGTGGCGTCACATGGTGTGGCCATGTGGTGTTCACGTACTGGCAGGCGGGTGCAACGATGCGCTTACGGCGCCTCGCAAATAGTTCATGTCCGGTGATGAAGGGATTGCCTTTGTGTTTGTCCATGCTCGTGCCGATTTCTCCCGACTGTGTCGGCGCATCTGGCTCTTGCTGTATTGCTGCCTCGCGCGCCTTGTCGCCTTCAGTCGGCAGCGGATTTCGCTTCTTGCGGTGATTGGGATCATCCTTATTGTCCTCGCCGATGCGTTTACCACGCGCATCCGGGTGTCACAACCCGTTGACGCCGTGTTCGACGAACCGGCGCATATCGCGACCGGGCTTCTCCTGCTCGGCTTCCTCCCCGCATCGCTCCGCGCGCGGTATGGGTTGGACGGCCTGCTCGGCGCACTCCTCGGTGCGGTTCTCATTGACATTGACCATCTGCCCCAGGAGTTTGGGCACGAGTTCCTGACGCGCGGGACGGACCGGCCCTATCCCCATTCGCTGCTCACGCTGTTTATTGTCCTCATCGTCGTCGCGCTGCTCAGGGGCGCGGCGCGGCGGCTTGGGTGCGGCTTCGCGTTCGGTCTTGCGGCGCACTTTCTGCGCGATCTGGCGACTAACCGGGTACCGCTGGGCTGGCCGTTGACGAGTCACGGCTTCCATCTCCCCTACGGTCTCTATGCAGTGGTAATGCTGCTGGCGCTCGCGGTGATTCTCTGGCGGGATCGGCGAAAAGTGGCCCTGTATGGTCGCAGCCGGAGGCCGATTCTGTCTGAACGCCCGCACGCATAATCAGCAAACGATGCGGAAAGTACCGAGAGTCAGGCCGATTTCTCAGTACTCCGCCTCACATCTGCCGGACGCGCCGAGCCATTTCTTCGTCAATCGTGCGGGGCCACTCGCGCTTCATATCGTCGCGCACGTCGAACTCTACCGTGCCGATACGCTCGATTTCGAGCCGGAGGTGGTCGCCGTCCTGGATCGGGCTGAGACCCTGATGGTTGGTGCCCGTCGCGACCACATCGCCGGGTTCGAGCGTCAGGATGCTGGAGGCGAACACAATCAGGACGGGAATCTTATTCGCCATGTCGCTCGTGTTGTAGTCCTGCCGCAGGTCATCGTTTACGTAGAGTTTTACATTGAGGTTATGCGGATCGGGTACTTCATCCGCCGTGACGAGCGCGGGGCCAATCGGGCCGAAGGTGTCAAACGACTTGCCCAGCCGCGTCGAATCGCGCGCGGAGATGTCCATGAAGCACGTATACGCCGCGACGTGCTGCATCGCATCCGCCTCGGCGATATGCGCGCCGCCCTTGCCGATCACGAAGGCCAGTTCCGCCTCGTGGTGAAAAATACGCGCCGGAAACGGCGGCATGACAATCGTCCCGCCGGGGCCGAGAATGCTGGCAGGTGATTTGAGGAACATATCCAGCGGTACGTCGGAGCGTGCGCCGCCCTCGGTGTAGTTCGCGAAGGCGCAGACGATCTTACTCGGCTTCGGCACGGGCGCTTCCAGTGTCACCTCGCTGACGGGGATGAATGGCCCCTTGTGCATCGCTTGTTGCAAGGCAGGTCGCAGTCCGTCGAGGCGCTCCAGGAGGCGCGCGAGCCGCCCCTGCGTCGTGTTATTTGCTCCGTCCGGGATGTGCTCGTCAATATGAATGACCTGATCGTTGACCCAGAGGCCGATCTTCCCCGCGTCGTACACTACGATCCGCATGTCGTATCGCTCCCTTCCGCTGCAATCCCCCATCATGTCGTGTGCGCCGCCGCCAGTCTACGCCCAAGAGGAAGCAATGAGCAATGAGAAGGACGACCTAATCCCCGGCCCCTTCCCCCGAGAATCCGGGGGGTTATGGGAAAAACCCTGGTCTTGCGGATTTTACTCCCCTTCCTCGCGGGAAGGGGCCGGGGGTTAGGTATAATCCCCGCACGGACCTTGAACGACTATGGAAGGAGCAGGCGTGAGTACGGACAATGAACGCTCGGACGCGGTGATCGCGGGGTTGGCGGAGATTAAGCCGACGGTCGTGCCGATGCTGCCATCGAGCACCCTACGGCGCATCCTCGATTGGGTGATGGCGCAACCCGATATTCGCTCCTTTCCCGTCACGCGGGAGGAAGAGGCTATCGGTATCATGGGCGGCCTCGCGCTGACGGAGACGCCCGCCATCCTCATCATGCAGGACAATGGCGTCGGTAACTTTCTCACCGCGCTGACGACCTTCCCGCAGGCGTACCATTTGCCCTGCTTCATGCTGATCGCCCGGCGCGGCGGTATCAACGAATACAACTCGATGATTCACCTCATTTCCGAACGCGTCCCGGCGATCCTCGGCGCCGCCAATATCCGCACCTTCCAACTCGACGCGATGACGCCGCTCGACCAGTGGACGCGCACGGTCGTCAAGGGGTACGCGTTCGCACAGATCACGCATCGTCCCGTCGCGGTGCTCGTCAACCTGATGGGAGGCTGACTGATGGCAATGCTCTCACGCGCGGAAGCGCTGAAGATCATCACCGAAGTCTTCGCGCATGAACCGACCATCGTCACGCTTGGCGCAACGGTGCGCGAGCTGATCGCCACGGTCGGCAAGCGGGAGAATGACTTCTATGTCCTCGATAGCATGGGTCTGCCCGTTGCCATCGGCCTCGGCATTGCCCTCGGCAGGCCGGAGAATGCGGAGAAGATCGTCGTCATCGAAGGTGATGGCGGGTTGTTGATGGGCCTTTCGGCGCTCCCAACCGTCGGTTTCCTCAAGCCGACAAACCTCGTCATCCTCATCCTCGACAACGGCACGTATGCGAGCACCGGTGGCCAGCCGACCGCCGCGACGACGACCGATTTCGCCGCCGTCGCGGAAGGATGCGGCATTCACGGCGTCACGGTGGATGATGACGCGGGTTTCCGTGCCGCGCTCGCCGACGCGAAGCAGGCGGACGGCCCGACACTCGTCCGCATGATGATTAACCAGCGCAGCATCACAACGCCCTACCTGCTCGAAGACCCAATCCTGCTCTCCGCAGCGTTTCGGCGGTTGGTGGGGAAAACCTAACCTGCGGCCCCTTCATTGCTCATTGCTCATCGCTTCTCCGCATGCGAGACTGACCGGAGCGGAAATTCGACGCCAATGAGGGAAGCGTATGCACATTAAGCGATTGCAGCACGTCAGTATCGGCATCGAGGCGGGGCGAGAAGATGAGGCGCGCCGGTTCTATGGTGAGGCGCTCGGCCTCCGAGAGAAGCCGCGCCCGATGGGCCTGAAGGATCGCGCCCTGATCTGGTATGACATCGGCGAAGATGAGCACGAGATTCACCTGCTGCGTACCGATCCGGCGGACTTCGGCCCACCGCGTGCCGCTGACCACCTCTGTATCGAGGTGGATGACATCGCGGCGATGCGGGCGCACCTCGATGGCAAGAACGTGCCGATTAAGGAGACGAGCGTCATTGACAACCGCCCGCGCTTCTTCGTCGAGGACCCGTTCGGGAACTCCATCGAACTCGTGCAGGTGACGGGCCGGTTCACGCCGGTAAATGAATAGGAGAGTGACATGGCTGAGGGCAAATTGAGTGAACAGGTCGCGATCGTCACGGGCGCGTCGAGCGGCATCGGGCGGGCGACGGCGTACGCGCTGGCGGATGCGGGCGCAAAGGTCGCCCTCGTCGCGCGCTCGGCGGATGTGCTCAACGCCATCGCGGAAGAAATCATCGGCAAGGGTGGCACGGCCATCGCCTACGCCGCCGATGTCGCGGACGCTGAGGCGGTAGAGCGATTCGTCACGAATGTCATCCATGAGTGGGGGCGGATTGACCTGCTCTTCGCGAATGCGGGCGTCAACACGAAGCAGCGCAACCTGCACGACATGTCCACTGAGCAGTGGGACCATGTCATTGGGGTGAATCTGAATGGCGCCCTCTACTGCGTGCGTGCGGTGTTGCCGCAGATGCGCCAGCAGAAGCAGGGAACGATTATCACTCTCGCCAGCATGGCCGGGCGCCGCTCCGGCGTTATGTCCGGCGTCGCTTATGGGGCGAGTAAGGCGGGCGCGGTCTCGCTCTCGCACAGCATCAACACCGAGGAGAAGGTGAACGGCATTCGCGCGACGGTGATCCTGCCGGGCGAGGTCGCGACGGCGATCCTCGATCATCGCCCGAACCCGCCAAGCGCGGAGGCCCGCGCAACGATGCTCCAACCGGAGGATGTCGCGGAAACGGTCGTCTTCGTCGCCGGGTTGCCGCACCGCGTGACGATTGACGAGTTATGGATCACGCCCACCATACAGCGCGCGCGCATCGCGGGCGAAGACGCACCAAAGTCGCAGTAACGACGGAAACCGGGAATGAGCCGCAGGGTCATTGGCCTGCGGTGCGCTCTTTGCGCCTTTGCGGTTCAATCGCTTTCAAGAGGTGCTGCGATGACGGGTGTAATAGTTAAAGATGTGCAGCGGGTGCGGGGGGCGCGGCGATTACGCGGGACGATTCGCGTGCCGGGCGATAAGAGCATCAGCCACCGCGCGCTCCTCTTCAATGCCCTCGCGACGGGAACGGCGCGCGTGCGGGGCTTCCTCGATGGCGCGGATTGCCGGACGACACTCGCCGCTCTGCGGGCGATGGGTGTGCAGATCGAGGAGAGTGGTGGGACGCTGACGGTGCAGGGCGCGGGCATCCACGGCCTCACCGAACCGGCGGACATCCTCGACTGCGGCAACAGCGGCACAACAACGCGCCTGCTGCTCGGCATCCTCGCCGGTCAGCCCTTTTTTACCGCACTGACCGGCGACGGCTCGCTTCGCCGCCGCCCGATGGCGCGTGTCACCGATCCGCTCCGGCAGATGGGCGCGCGGATTGATGGGCGCGCGGATGGCACACTCCTCCCGCTCGGCGTCCGGGGCGGCGATCTGCATGGGATCGAATATGCCCTGCCTGTCGCCTCCGCGCAGGTGAAATCATCGCTGCTACTCGCCGCGCTCTTTGCCGACAGCCCGACGATGCTCGCCGGTCGCACCGATTCCCGCGATCACACGGAGCGGATGCTGCGCGCGATGGGCGCCAACCTGATCGAAACGGACGGCACGCTGACGCTAACACCCGGCGCTCCACTGACGGCGCGCGATGTGGACGTGCCTGGCGACATCTCCTCCGCCGCCTTCTGGCTCGTCGCGGGGGCGGCGCACCCGGACGCGGAACTGACGATCGAGCACGTCGGCGTCAACCCGACGCGCACCGGCATCCTCGATATGCTGACACTCATGGGTGCGGAGATTGACGTGCGCAACACACGCGCGGTTTCCGGCGAACCCGTTGCCGATCTGACGGTGCGCTCCTCGCGGCTCCGGGGTGCGGCGATCGGTGGATCACTCATTCCGCGTGGGATTGACGAACTGGTCGTGCTGGCGGTCGCGGCGGCGATCGCGGAGGGGCGGACGGTCGTGCGCGATGCCGCCGAACTGCGCGTCAAGGAGTCCGATCGCGTCGCGACTGTTGTGGAGGGCTTGCGCCGCTTCGGCGCGCGAGCAGACGCGACGGACGACGGCTTCGTGATCGAGGGGCCAAACGTCCTGCTCGCCGAAGCGCAGGAGAGCCACGACGATCACCGCCTCGCGATGGCCTGGGCCGTCGCCGCCCTGCTCGCCGATGACCGCGAGGAAACCGCCATCCACGGCGCCAGCGCCGCCAACGTCTCCTATCCTACCTTCTGGCAAACCGTCGCTGAGATAGCCGAGCAGTAATGCGCGTGGGCCGGAGAGCGCACATCTGTGCGCTCTCCATGCTTCCCTC
This sequence comes from Chloroflexota bacterium, assembly GCA_030853625.1. GTDB lineage: Bacteria > Chloroflexota > Chloroflexia > Thermomicrobiales > JALYUS01 > JALYUS01. Next base: position 1,258 of record JALYUS010000631.1, on the reverse strand, counting down.
CCGCGTCGGGAGGAATTGGGAAAAATGGGTTTACGTCCCGGCCTGCTCCTGCGCCAATAATGTGCGCTTGCGTTCGACGCCCCAGCGATAGCCGCCGACATCGCCATTCTCGCGAACGACGCGATGACAGGGAATGGCGAGAGCGACACGATTGGTGGCGCATGCCTGAGCGACAGCACGGGCGGCGGTCGGCTGGCCGATAGCGCGGGCGATCTCGCCGTATGAGCGCGTGCTGCCGTAGGGAATAGCCTGCAACGCTTCCCAGACGCGCCATTGGAAGGCCGTCGCCTGCATATCGAGCGGCAAATCGAGGTGCGGCTCCTGCCCGTGCAGATGGCGGATAATCGCGGCAACGGCGGTGTCGAGGCCGGAGGCGTCCCGCGTGATAGTGGCGGCGGGATATTCCTTCGACAGGCCATCTGCGAGTGCGTCGTCCACGCCGCCGAGGGTGATGGCGCAGATGCCGCGCTCCGTGGCCGCGACGAGCAGCAGGCCGAGCGGACACGGCACAACGGTGTAATGAATCCGCATCCCCGCACCGCCGCGCCGATAGACGGCAGGCGTCATGCCGAGTTGGGCGGGCGCACGTTCGTAGAGGCGGCTGGGCGATCCATATCCCGCGCCGTAGAGCGCGCTCGTTACCGCCTCACCCTTGCGCAGTTCGCCCTTCAAGCGGTCCATCCGGCAGGCAGTGGCGTACTGGCGGGGCGTAATGCCCATGACACGCTTGAACATCCGTTGCACGTGAAACGGACTGAGGCCGACCGCCGCGCTGAGACCGGCGAGGGTTGGCGGTTCCTCCGGGTTCGCGGCGATGGCATGGCAGACGCGCCGCACGATGTCCACCTGAGGATCACGAAGGGTTGCTTGCTCGGGATGGCAGCGGCGGCAGGCACGGAACCCAGCCCGCTCCGCCGCTTCCGGCAACGTGAAGAAGACGACATGCTCTCGCCGGGGTCGTCGCGAGGGGCAGATCGGGCGGCAGTAGATACCCGTCGTGCGGACGGCGTAGACGAATGCTCCGTCTGCCTCCACATCACGCGCGAGGACGGATTGCCACTGCCGCTCCTCATCCCACGCGGCGGGTTCGTACGCGTTCGTGATGACCGGTGTTGCCAATGCCTGCATTCTCGTCGTATCCATGTATCTCATATGTACCATTATACCGTTTCCTCCTGATATGTGGGCCGTTGCGCCATCATTTGCAGCCATCGCCCGAAGCAGATCAGCAGATGACCGACCTCGGCAATCGGCGCCC
>JALYUS010000536.1 GCA_030853625.1 Chloroflexota bacterium | reverse complement strand
GGCTAGACCAGTGATGTGGCAGGCGTCTGCGATGAGGCAGAGACACAATGCTTGCCCTGTAGTTTCGGCCCTCAAGGAGTGGTGTGCCCGTCGAATACGGGCCTCATTAATCCCATCCATTGGTATCACGTCATCCTCTCGGCACAAGCGCCGGGCGGTATCGTTGTTGGCGATTATTTCTGTAACCTTGCCGACAAGTCTTCGCGCGACTGCTACAACGATGCGCTGACCATTCTGCCGAGCATGAAGGTTATCGGCCCTCCGGCAAGCCGATGACAGACTCCGATAACGCGGAGATGCAGGCGTCGCCGAATCGCCACATTGGTGAAATCATCACGGCATATGCCTATTTGTTTATATTAAGGATGCCATACAACGATGCGGGCATTTCTGCTCGTACTATTCAATGGCGATACTCGTCGCCATTGAATAGTGCAAGACCGGCCACTGCCAAATCGCGGTATACTAGAGAATCGAAATGTGTGGCAACAGGGAGTGGATACTGGCAATGATTGAGCATAAACAGGAACGGCGCGCGCGGCGGGCAACGATCAACGTCCCGCACTTTTGGGGGTGGTTCGCCTTCACGATCACCGCAGTGATCGTCATCGTGCTCACCGTTTTCCATCCACTCCCCGTGCCGAAGTCGGTCGTGTTCGGCACAGCAGCGGTCTTCGGCCTCTGGTGGCTGCTCGGTGGGATCATCTTTCGTATCCGGTTCGCGAGGGCGATTGGCAAGCGACGGCGCGGCGGCCTGCGGGTAGGGGGATGGGCGCTCGACGGCTGGCAGGCGCGCCATCAGCGGCACGGTTCATACTGGCGGGCGGTGCGTTCCTGGACTCGCACGACGCGCTGATGGCAGACGCCGAATGCCGCTACCGTGCGGCGATTACAGCGGCTTTTCCCCATCTCCCCCTGCGAACATGCCGCTTCCTCGCCGAAGGGTGGGACAGTGCCGTCTGGGAAGTGAACGACGATCTCGTCTTCCGCTTCCCGAAGCGCACCGAGGTCGCGACGCGGCTCCGCATCGAGATTGCGCTCCTGCCCATGCTCGGTCCGACGCTTCCGGTGCCGACACCGCGCTTTGCGTACATCGCCGAGGGCGCGGCTGCATTCCCGTATCCCTTCGCCGGCTACCCGAAATTGCCCGGCGTGTCGCTCGCTGATATGCCCGCCGCAGCCATCGCGCCGGAGCGCCTCGCGGCACAAATCGGCGGGTTCCTGACCGCGCTGCACCGCTTCCCAACCGATCGCGCGGCGGCATGTGGCGTGTCAGACACCACACCGGCGACGTGGCGCGCGCAATACGCCACGATGCGCGCGGCACTCCGTCCCCTCTTCCCACGTATGACGCCGCAGGAGCGGGCACGGACGGAATCGCTCTTCGCCGCGCATCTCGACGATCCGGCGCATTGCCAATTTACGCCCGTCTTGCTGCATCGCGATCTCGGCGGCGATCATCTCCTCCGCGATCCGCACACGGGCGATCTCACCGCCGTCATTGACTGGGGCGACGTCTCGATCGGTGACCCGGCGCAGGATTTCTGCGGTCTGCCCGCCGCGTGGCTTCCCGCGCTGCTCGCCGACTACGGCGGCGCGGCGGATGCCACCTTCGCCAACCGTGTCGGCTTTTGCCGCTCCCTCGCGCCGTATCACACGCTTGTTTTCGGCCTGCACACAGGGAGCGCGCGATTCATTGAACAGGGGTTCGCGGAGTTGCGGGGATCGCTCTGACTCCCGCTCCCTTCCGCTACGACTTGCGCGCCGTCACGAAATCGGCCATCGCGGCGAGGTAGTCGCGGGGTTCACCGACGGGGAGCGATTCCAGATGCCGCTTCGCGCTGTCCACGGCGGCTTGCGCCTCGGTGATCGCGGCATCGAGCGCGCCGGAGATGCGGACACGGCCAATCAACGCGTCAATCTCCGTGTCGTCAGCCTTTGTGCCGAGGACGACCTTGCGAATCAGCGCGAGATCGTCGCCGTCCGCGTACCGCTCGATGTAGAACATCATGGGCAGCGTCAATGTCCCCTGCCGCAGGTCGGAACCGGCGGGTTTGCCGATGTCTTCCGATGTTTCGCGCAAATCGAGCACGTCGTCCACGATTTGGAACCCCATGCCAATCTGGGTTCCATAGGCGCGCAACGCCTGCACCGCCTCGGCAGGCGCGCCGGAGAGGGTGCCGCCGAACTCGGCAGCGGTCGCGAAGAGCGCGGCGGTTTTGCCATGGATGCGGCGGTCGTATTGCTGTCGGGTTTGATCCCACTGGCGCGTCTGGAAAATCTCGTCCAGTTCGCCGTTGCAGATGTCACCCAGAGTCTCCGCGAAGAGCGTCATCGCGCGCAGATTGTGCGATTTTGAGACGAGCACGGCGGATTGCGCGAAGAGATAGTCGCCGAGCAACACGACAATCGTCGTCGGCAATACCGAATTCAGGGTCGCCGCGCCCCGCCGGAAGAGCGCCTTGTCCACCGTGTCGTCGTGGATCAGGCTGGCGATGTGCAGCAGTTCGATCCCGGCGGCGGCGGGCGCGAGCGGCGCGATGTCGTCGTTGAACAACCGCGCGGCAGCGAGCAGAACGCGGGGCCGGAGCATCTTTCCCTTCGCTGCGATGATGCCGTTGAGAAGGTCAGACATAACGGGATAGTTGACCGCGACCGTCTCACGGATCGCGTCCTCGACACGCGCGAGGCCGACATTCGTGATTGGGTCACGCAAGACATCCATTGGTATCGCGGGCATGGGAAGCGTCTCTGCTTTCTATCCTGCTCCGTTGCAGGATGCGGGCGGTTCAATCGTGTGCCACCCCTATGATACATAGGCCGGGAACCCCGGCCACCAACCGAAATGATACTCCCTTCACGCGTGTGCGTCCAACATGTTGGACTGAACGTCAGGGCGTATGCGGTCTCTTGTTTCGGAGGAAATTTCCGGCGCCGGTCGAGCGGATCAGGCAATGAAGGGTTCGAGATACCGTTGCGCGAGAATCAAGCCGCGCTGCGCCTTTTCTTCCGAGCCTTCGTAAATCGGGTCTTCGTGCTCGATCGAGACCGCGCCGTCATAGCCATGTTCACAGAGTGCGGCGAGCACCTGCCGCCAGTTGACGACGCCGTAACCGGGCAAACGATAGCGCCACCAGCCGGAACTGCGGTGCCGTTCGGTGAAGATGCGCCCGCGGACACCGTACTCATACAGGCCATCGGCGATGATCTCCGTGTCCTTCGCATGGACATGGTAAATGCGCGGCGCGAACTCGCGCAACACGCGCATGTGGTCAATGCCCATCCAGACAAAATGTGAGGGGTCAAAGCAGAGACCGAGTGCGGGGGAATCGAAGGCGGCAAAGACGCGACGGAACATTTCCGGGGAATAGCAGAGGTTGCGCCCCCAGGCGAACCACGGCTCCAGCGCGATGCGAATGCCGAACCGATCCGCCGCTGCGACGGCTGGCCCCCAGGTCGCGACGAAGCGGTCGAAGTTCTGCGCCAGCGTGATCGTCGGGTCAACCGTATTGAGCATGCCGAGGCAGACGGTGATGCCCTGCCGCGATGCCTGCTCGAAATACTCGATCAGTGTGCGGATCGCGCCATCACGGACGCCGCGATCCGGCGAGAAGATTTCGTTGGCGGTCGGTGCGGTCACGGTTGGCACACCGGGATACAGCCCGGCGGCAGTCGCGACATGCCCCCCGTCCGGCAGCACCTTGTGCGTGTCCACGAAGGCGAAGCCGTGCTCCTTCGCCCACGCGCACAGTTCGGGATACGAGACCTCGCGCAGATCGCGCGGAACGATGAAGCCGAGATGCACGCAGTGATCCTTTCTCCATTACCGAAGGATAAACCGCCAAG
>JALYUS010000612.1 GCA_030853625.1 Chloroflexota bacterium | reverse complement strand
ACATTCATCGGTAGCGCGACGAAGACCGGGCCAGCGGGAGCGGAGGCCGCGTCGTGAAAGGCGCGGCGCAGCACCGTGCCGAGTTCGCCGAGCGTCCGCACCTCATGGGTCCACTTCGAGACCGCTGCCGCAATTCCCATCAAATCGCCCGCGAGCAACGGGTCGGTGATGATGTGCCGGTAATCCTGCTGGCCCGCCGTCACGACGAGCGGCGTGTTCGCACTCTTCGCGTTCGTCAGGTTACCGATCGCGTTGCCCAGCCCCGCTGCGGTATGCACGTTGAGAAAGGCGGGTCGTCGCGTCGCCTGCGCGTAACCATCCGCCATGCCGACGACGGTGGATTCCTGCAAGCCAAGCACGTAATGAATGTCCGAGACGGCGGCTAGCGCGTCAATCATTGGCAGTTCGGTCGTGCCGGGATTGCCGAAGATATGCGTCACGCCCTCGCCGCGCAACACCTCGATCAGGACCTCGCTCCCCTTCCGCCGGTCGTCCATCGCTGCCTCCCTTGTCTCTCACACTGCGCGTGAATCGAGCGTCAGTGTACACGAGAAGTCGGCAGTCGGGAGTTGAAGGTTAGGTTCCCAGTACCGCCCGCAGCGCCACGCCGACGGCATCCATGTCCGCCGCCGTGACGTGGCCGAGATGACCGATGCGGATGATCGTGCCCGCTTGGCGTCCCAGCCCACCGGCAAGGATGACGCCGTGCTCATCGCGCAGCCGCGCCAGTAGGCGGGCCGCGTCCATCCCGTCCGGGAGCGCGACCGCCGTCACGGTGTTCGAGGCGTGCGCGGGGTCCGCGAAGAGGCGGAGACCATACTCTGCGAGGTCGCCGATGTCCGCGCGGCATGCTTCGGCGGCGGCGCGGTGGCGGGCGATAATTGCTGGCAGCCCTTCCGCGACCAGCATCTGGAGCGCGCGGTGCAGGCCGGTGAGCGTCGGCAGGGCGGGCGTCGCGGGCGTCTGTCCCTTGGCCTGCGCGTCCCGGTATTTCGCGAAGTCGAAGTAGAAGCGGGGCAGTGTCGCTGTTTCCGCACGTTGCCATGCACGCGGGCTGACGGCGACCATCGCCATGCCGGGCGGCGCCATCCACGCCTTCTGCGAGGCGGAGACGGCGACGTCAATGCCCCAGTCGTCCAGCGGCACGTCGAGCGCAGCGGTCGAGGTGATGCAGTCGGCGGCGATCAGCGCGCCGTGATGATGCACCGTCTCGGCAATCGCCCGAAGATCATGCGTCACGCCGGTCGAGGACTCGTTGTGCGTCAACAAAAGCGTCTTCGCGCGCGGATGGGCGACCAACGCTTCCCCGATCCGCGCTGGATCGAGCGCCTGTCCGTCCGGTGCGGTGACATGATGGACGGTCAGGCCATACGCCTCGGCGATGGCGGCGAACCGCTCGCCGAAGACGCCCGCGTGCGCCGCGATTACTTCATCGCCCGGCGAGCAGAGATTGACGACCGCCGCCTCCATCCCGCCGGAACCGGAGCAGGAGATCAGCAACACATCGTGTGTCGTCTGAAGGATCGTCTGCATTCCGGTAATGGTTTCCGCGAGCAATCGTGCGAACTCCGGCCCGCGATGGTTAATCATCTGCTGTCCGGTCGCCTCCCGCACCGCGTCCGGCAGCGGCGTCGGCCCCGGTATCCGCAACTGCGTCGTCTTCGGGACGGTCGAAAACGATTGAACCGCAGAGGCGCAGAGGACGCAGAGAGGGAAGGAGAGAAGAGGAGAAAAGGATTGTGCGATAATTGAATGCTTACGCCGTTCCTTCTGCATCTCATTCTCCCATTTCTCTGTGTTTCTCTGCGCTCTCTGTGTCTCTGTGGCTCACTTCGGTTTCCGTTTCCCCAGCCGGAAGCGGCGGGGGAGGGTGCGGAGGATGTGGGCGAGGACGATGTTCCATGCGCCGCGCATCCCTTCGACTTCCGGTGGGGCGAGCGGGCGGGCGGCGTACTGCGCTTCGGCGTACCGCTGGGCAATCGTGAGGGCGGCGGGTTTGCCCGCTGGGAGCCGGTCGCCGATCGCTTCCGCCGTCTCGAAGGGGGTCGCGGCTCGCGCGTGGGGGACGCCGAGCCAGCGGGCGCTCCGTTGCAGGCGGGCGTACCACTGCGCGGCGGGCGCGAGACCCCGGAACGGCAGGAACCAATACCATGCCGCCAGCCCCCAGAGCGCGAGCAGCGTGAACGGAATGAGGAAGAGATACGGCGAGAGATGGAAGCCGCCGGTACGCGTCGCCTTCAGTGTGGGCGTCGGTGATGGCGCAGCGCCGGTCGCGGGCGGCGGTGGCTGCGTGGCGGCGTCAGGCGCGGGAGCCGGAGCGGGCGCGGGCAACGGTGCCGGTGAAACGCCACCGGACGCCCGGACAATCGGCGCAACATCCGGGCGGGGCGTCGGGTCGAAGGTGATCCAGCCGTACTGCGGAAAATAGACTTCCACCCAGGCGTGCGCCTGGTTTTCCAGCGAGACGAATCGCCCGTCCTCCGCGCGCCCACCGGGGAGGTAGCCGACGAC
>JALYUS010000601.1 GCA_030853625.1 Chloroflexota bacterium | reverse complement strand
GGGAGTCCGCGACGCACAGATGTGGCTTGCCAACGAGTTCTTCCCGAACCGCCGCCGAGACGGTTAATTCTTGCACGTCGTGGGTATTGCGGATGCGCGCCAGCCGCACGCTCGCGTAATCGCTCCGTCCGCACATAAAGATCGCCGCCTGCACCGTCTGCCGCATCGTTGGGAAGACCATCGGCATCTTGGCACGCTGCGGGCCGCCGAGACCGGAGGTCGCGGCATTGATGTACATCGCGCGCCAATCAATCTTCTCGACGAGCGCAGCGGGGATACAGTCCGCGAAGCCGATGCCGACCGCGTTCCCGTGCGAGGCGTCCGTCACATCGAGGACGGTGATGATGCTGATGTCGGGCCGTGCGAACTCCGGCACGGTGTGGATGTACATGCGGCCGATGACGACCGAGTCCAGGCCGCTGCCGGAAATGTCCTTGCCGAGTTCGTCCACAATGAGGACATCGAGTTGATCGATTGGGATGCGTGGGTGCAGGGACTTTGCCCGTTCGAGGAGCGCGGCCTCCACCGGCCCGCCGATCTCGTCCGGCTGCACGCCGCACATTTCGGCGAGCGTTCCGGCGGCATTCTCAATCAGCGCGATGCCCCCAATGATATTCAGGGCGCGAATGGTCTCTTTGGCAACAATCGGAATCAGTTTCGCGAGCATCTGCGGCCCGCTCCGGTGGAAAACCGCCGCACCGCGCGGCCCACCCAGCCCAATCGCGCACATCTTCGCCAGCCCGCTCTCGATTGCGCCGCGAATATCGGTGTGCGCCTTGACGCGGTTGATGACCAATGTCGCGTCCGCCGCGAGGGCGCGCGCGTTGACCCAGACGGGGACGTTTCCTTCGACGGTCGTGACGCATTCCGTCTCAGTGCCGACGACAACCGGCGCGTCCATCGCCGCGTCGGTAATGCCGTAGCCGGAGAGGATTTCGTGCTGCCCCTCGGCCGTTGCGCCGCCGTGGCTGCCCATCGCGGCAATCACGAACGGCTCCGCGCCCCGTTCCCGCACGGCGGCGATTGCTTCCTGGAGAGTCGGCACGATCTGGTCAATGCCCCGGCTACCCGCACAGACTGCAACGCGCATTCCCGGTCGGAGACGCTCCAGCGCGCCCGATTCGGCGAGCGCCTTTCGCACGGCGATGCGCGGATCGCCGATCGTCGGCTGCGGTCTCTCATCGTGGACCGCGTAAACAGGCGGCAGCGGGATTTCATCGAGGTAGTCGCCGAGGTCGGCGCCGACGCCGATGCCGGGCAAGATGTGGGGGCGGATCATCGCGGTCGCTCCTTTCTCATCCAGCGGATCACACAGTGGCGCTATCGTATCACCCGGACTGCCTCCCCTGCTACGTGCGGCGGGGAACCTAACCCCCCGGCCCCTTCCCGCGAGGAAGGGGTGACTTAGTCCGAACATTCGGATGTTCCCCAAACGCCCGGATTCCTCGGAGGCTCATTCCCCCTTCCTCGCGGGAAGGGGGCAGGGGGTTAGGTTCTTCCGAAAACGCCTATAGGCTGTCGTCACGAATCCTCGGTCACGCGCGTTATAATATTTGTACGATGGTTCAGGATTATCCATTGCTGTGGGAGATGCCGTGCGACTTCAGAGACCGAGCAAGATTCGGCACAGTGCGTTTCGTGTCGTTGTCTGTGTCGCAGTGACTATCGCGGCTACTATGATGACGCCGTTCGTACCGCGCTCCGTGACCGCAGCCAATCTTGGCCCCGCGCTCCGTGTGGATGCGATGGCGAACCGCCATGTGATCAATCCCGATCTCTACGGCATGGATTTCGCCGATCCGGCGCTCGCGCAGGAACTGCGGCTGCCCGTGGACCGCTGGGGTGGCGACGCCACGTCGCGCTACAACTGGCAGGCGAATACCTCCAATACCGGCAGCGACTACTACTTCGAGAACATCTATCAGGATGCGTCCATCGAGAACATCTATCAACATCAATCCGCCGATCAGTTCGTGGATGCCGACCGCGCGCATCAGACGAAATCCGTGATGACCATGCCGCTGATCGGCTATGTAAGCAAGGCAAGCCCGCACGACCATCCTTATGCGTGCGCCTTCGGTACGGACGTGTACGGCCCGCAGCAGGCCGTGGACCCCTGGGATTCACGATGTGGTAACGGCCTCCGGTCGGATGGCACGACTGTCACCGGCAATAACCCGCTCGATACCAGTATCGCCATCGGCCCATCGTTCGACCAGCAGTGGGTCGCGCATTTCGTGTCGCGCTACGGCCCGGCGGCGAGCGGCGGCGTCGC
>JALYUS010000529.1 GCA_030853625.1 Chloroflexota bacterium | reverse complement strand
ACGTCCTCCATCACACGCAGCCCGGCGACATCGTTGTCGTTGACGCGCGCGGTCATATGGGCAGCGGCGTCTTCGGCGAGATGATGCTGACGTACTTTAAGGGGCGCGGGGGCATCGGCGTCGTCATTGATGGCTGCATCCGCGACTATCCGAAAGCCAAAGAAATCGGTCTCGGATTATGGCTGCGCGGCGTCACACCCAATTTCCATACGCAGACGGACATCTTCCCATTCGCCGTCAATGTACCCATCGCCTGCGGCGATACGCTGGTGATGCCGGGCGACATCATCGTTGCCGACGACGACGGGGCGGTCGTCGTACCGGCCACACTGGCCCCGGAGTTGCTCCACAAGGCGAGCGATCACGCCGAGTGGGAGGAGTTCTCCCGCATGCGTTTGGCGGCGGGCGGCGATCTGCGGAAGTACTACCCGCTCTCCGAGGAGGGACGAGCCGAATACGAGGCATGGCGCCGGGCGCAGGGCGCGTAAGACTGTCCATCTCCTATCCGTGCGGCAGGATCGAGCGCAGGTAGCGGACGATCTGCCAGCGCTCGGTTGGAGAGAGGCGCGTGTTGTAGGGGGGCATGCCTTTGCCCGCGACGCCGTTGGTGAGCAGCCAGTAGAGGTCGCCGTCTGTGTATCGCTGCCCGGTGGCCGCAGATAGTTGCGTGCCGGGCGTGCCGATCCCTGCACCGTTCGCACCGTGGCAGACAGCGCAGTTTTGCGCATAGAGCACGCCGCCCTGCATGAGAATGTCCTGTGTCGCGGGGAGCGGATCTGCCCGCCCGGTCAGTGGCGTCGTCGGCACGGAATACCACGCCAGCAACGTCGCCCCAAGCACGATCAGGCCGATCGCGCCAATCCACGTCGCACGCCGCACCACCCGCGACAGGCGGACGATCAGGGCGAAGAGGAAGAGGGCAACGCCGATCAGCAGAGGATCAATCCCCCGCACGGCATCCGGCAGGAGGCGCGGCCAGAGGAAGGCAGACGGCCCGACGGGTTCCTCTGTATACGCCGTCGGGCGCGGCTGGAGCGCGAAGGGCAAATTGACATCCGCCGCCACATCCTGGCGACGCACGACGACACGGGCGAGCCAGTTCTGGCCGATGGCGAACCATTGGCCCGTCGCGCGGTAATGCCCGTCTCCGGCGGCAGTGAGGGGTACGATAAGCAGCCCGACATCTTTATCGCCGCTGTTCAGCCAGAGCGTGACGCGCGTCACGTCAGTGCGGAGAACGCCCGCCGTGTCGGTGATCCGCGCGTCGAACGTGGTGTCCGCCCCTTTCGTCTCGACGGTGAGATAGCCACGCACGCCGTCCGCTTCGAGCACCGGTTGCGCCACGACTGCCTCGACGGGCGCGGACGGCACCGCGATGATGGCGCCGACGCCCGTCGTCTGCGTATTCGCGGGCGGCAACTGCGTCAGCAACCCGGTCAGACCGATCACCGCGACGCCGAGGAGCACTTCCGCGCTCATCCCGCGCAGGAGCATCGTCTGTGCCCGTGCCGCTCTGCCGCTCTCCACATCGCGCGCGATCCACCGTTTCAGCCCGAAGCGATTGAACGCCGCGACCAGCACGATCGCGGCGACGAGCGCGATCTTGCCGATCACGACGAGGCCATACGTCGTCGTGCCGATCGTGTCGCGCGTCGTGTGAAGCGTGACCGCGTAGATACCGGTGACGGTGAGAACGCCGATGCTGATCAGCGCGAGGTGCGAGAAGCGGCCGATGATCGCGCCCATCACTCGCCGCTGCGTTTCGCCCGCCGTGCCATTGAGCAGGGGCGGCACGAGACCGACCATCAGAATGATGCCGCCGAACCAGAGGCTCATTGCCGTCAGGTGCAGAAAGTCCGCGAGCATCGCCAGGGCGGGATGCGTCTTCACATCAAGCGCGTGGCCGCCGAAAACGCTGACGAGCAGGAGCGCCAGCCCGCCGAGCAAGGCGACGCCCCACCCCCAGAGCGGCGCGAGGTGCGCTGTTTCCGTGTCCGCCGTCGCGGCGATGGGTCGCGTCGAGTTGGCGACGATGCCGAGCGGGAAGCGCGGCAGCCGCAGGCGGCCTATCGCCGGCAGGAGAATCAGCCATTCCCCGAGTGCGAGCAGGAGAATGGCCTGCATTCGCCAGACCGCACCGTACGTCGTATTCTTGACGAGGTCGCTGATGCGCGCCCAGTCGAGCGCTTCGCCGAGTGTGCTGCCATTGACCGTCGCGACCTGCACGATCAGCGAGAAGAGATGCGCGCCGAGCGCGATACCGAGCGCGATGAAGAGCCAGCGCTGGATCCGTTGATCGAGCGAGCGGCGCAGTCCCGTACGCTCCTCCTCCGGCAGTTCCCGCAGCGCGGGCAGGATGGTTGCCAGAAAGATGCCGATCCCGCCGACGAGCGCGGCGATCCCCGCGTAGCGCAGCCCGCGCAGCAACACCGCGAGGAAGGGCGGGCGGTTCGAGGTGGAGATGCCCGCGATATCCGGCACGCTGGCGACCGGCGCGGGCGGCGGATCGCCCGGTAGCGCGACGGTGAACACAAACGCGCCGCGCACGGAGTGACCGTCCGGCGAGAGCACCTGCCAGAGCACCGAATAGACACCCGTCTTCAGTGTCGGTACGCCAATCGTCAGGGCGGACGGGTCGGTACCGACCGCCGGGTTCGGCACCGTCGTGACCGGGCGCTGGCGCGCGTCGAAGATCGTCACCTTGCTGAATCCTGCCTGGAGCGGCTCATCGAAATGAAGAGTAATCGTCTCCGGCGAATGATCGAGCGTGCTGTTTGGCGCAGGCTCCGTTTGCAGCAGTGAGGTATGCGCCGCGACCGGCATGGGCATCAGCGCGAATCCGACGACCAGCACGATCGTAATGAGGCATACGGCGATACCCGGCATACCCCGCCCGCCGCGTGCCATACTCCTGATGCGTCGCCGTCGGAAATTCACGCCTGCCTGCTCGTATGCCATCGGAATCCGCCTGCCCCCGGCAGTGTACCACTGCATATCGTTTGCCATCCCCCTCGTATGGAAGTACGGCGCGCGGCACGTTTTCGGATTGCCCCGCATGCCATCTATGATATGGTTCGTAGCGATGCCGATAGTGAAGGAGCATGCATGACACGCGCGGTACAACCGAACATTGTCCTCGTCATCACGCACGATACGGGTACGCATCTCGGCTGCTACGGCGCGGGGGTGGCGACGCCGCACCTCGACGCGCTCGCGGCGGAGGGCGTGCAATTCGATCGGGCGCACTGTACCGCGCCGCAATGCTCACCGAGCCGTGCGAGCCTGATGACCGGCCTCTATCCGCATACGAACGGCATGATGGGCCTCGCGCATCGCGGCTGGGAACTGCGCCCCGCTGTCCGCTGCCTGCCGCACTACCTCGCAGACGGCGGCTACGCGACGTACCTCTTCGGCTTCCAGCATGAGGCGTATCATCACCCGGAACGGCTCGGCTATCAACACAGTGATACCTCGTCCATCCAGGCATCCGTTGTCGCGGAGAAGGTGCGCAGCTGTATCGCCAGCCACGCCAGCCAGCCGGATGCGCCCTTCTTCATCATGGCGGGCTTCGACGAGACGCACCGTCCCTTCGACCGCCCCGGCTACAACGTTGATCTACCGGAATCCGTCACCGTCCCGCCGTGGTTGCCGGATATTCTCCCCGTTCGGACGGAAATCGGGCAACTGAATGGCATGGTGAAAACGGCTGATCGCGCCGTGGGAGAGATCCGCGCGGCGATTGCCAGGCATCCGCAGGCGGACAACACGCTCTTCATCTACACGACCGATCACGGCATCGCCATGCCGCGCGCGAAGGGGATGCTCTACGAACCGGGCATGCGCACCGCCTTGCTCATGCACTGGCCAGCGGGCTTCGCGGGCGGTCGCCGCGTGAACGATCTACTCGTCAATGTGGACATGCTGCCGACACTGCTTGATGCCGCAGGGTTGCCGATCCCCACCGGGCTGCATGGCCGCACCTTCCTCCCGCTCCTGCGCGACGAGCCGTACCGCCCGCACGATCACCTCTTCGCGGAACTGACGTGGCATGATCGCTACAATCCGATGCGCGGTGTCCGCACGGCGCGGTATGCCTACATGCATAGTTTCATCGCCGCACCGCTCGTCTATATGCCATCGGACATCCTCGCAGGTCTCTCCGGGCAGGCGCTCGCTGCACAATATTACGGCGCCGTCCGCTCGCCGGAGGAGTTCTACGATCTTGCCGCCGATCCCCTCGAACAAACGAACCTCGCTGGCGACCCCGCGCACGCCGATGAATGCGCCCGATTGCGCGGCCTCGTGGACCACTGGATGCGCGCGACAAACGATCCGCTCCTGCACGGCCCGGTGCCGGGCAAGGCAGGGGACGAACCGGGCTGGGGCTACCCCTTCCCGCCTGCGATGTGAGTGCTATCACGATCCCCGGCAGGCTATCTCAAAACCTAGCGGTACAGCGAGGAGAAGAGCTGCTGATTGCAGTTTTGCAGGAGGGTGACTTACAACGAAGAATAGTGCTTTGCAATTAACCGATGCGTGGCATCTACCAGTTTACGTTGCCGGAAGCCTTGAGTGAGCGCAGGTATCTTTGCAGCCTCTACACTCACCGATACACTTGTTGCCTCATTCGTGGTTGCGACCAGTTCTACGGTGACTGTTTGCGCCCAGGCCAGCATCCCTCTCGGCGCCTTGTACACCACCCGTCCATCATCGGCCGAGACGACTTCCTTGTCCTCCCGATGCAGCTCCTCCAGCAGCGTGTTTTGTATCGCTGTAGTGGCACCTCGATAATTTACCTGCTTTGTCGCCGCCATCTTTCGCTCCATTTCACTCGTTGTCACACTCCCGCTGGGCCATCGTACACGTTTCGTCGGACTTCGGAAATCCAATGATAACCTCGACGAGGTCACAACAATCAGACGACAACGAATAATCATTAGAAAGCGGTTTCGCGACAACCTCTCCGCAATCGTTTGCGGCGAACCGGGTGCGCGGATGAGCAGGAAGGGGCCGGGGAGCGGGCGAGCACTTTGTTACTCACGCTGCCCGCACGCTCCAGCAACGCCCGCGCGAGGTTCGCCGCGAGTGGGAGGGCGGTCTCGGCGTCCGGCGTGCCAGCGAGCGGGAGGAGGATCTGCGAATGACGTTCGTCCGCCGCGATGGTGGCCGGAACCTGATGGAGTCCTGCCCCCGACAGTATCAACGCTAGCGCCCGTGCTATACTCCGCGCACGGCAACGACGACGGCGCGGGGGAAGCGATGGAGAACACCCTCTATTTCGGGGACAATCTCAGCGTCCTGAAGGGGCACGATGGGCAGGGGCAACCCTATTTCCCCGCTGCCTGCGTGGACTTGATCTACCTCGACCCGCCGTTCAACTCGAACCGCTCCTACAATGTCCTCTTCAAGGACGAGCACGGCGCGCAGGCCCCGTCGCAGATCACCGCCTTCGAGGATACGTGGAACTGGGCGAGCGCCGCCGACACCTACGAGGAGACGCTGGCCGACGACGAGACGCCCGACCGCGTCCGCCGCGCTCTCGAAGCCCTCCATGACCTGCTCGGCGCGAGCGAGATGATGGCCTACCTCGCGATGATGACACCCCGCCTCCTCCAACTCCACCGCGTCCTCAAACCGACCGGCAGCCTCTATCTGCATTGCGACCCCACCGCCAGCCATTATCTTAAGATTGTTCTTGACGCTATCTTCGGGCCTGAGAATTTCAAGAACGAAATTACGTGGCGACGAACGAATGCCCACAATGACTCGAAGCGATTCGGAAACAATACTGACACAATCCTCTTTTACGTGAAAGGGAAAGCGTATACATGGCATACGCTATACACGCCTTATAGCGCGGATTATATCGCTAATATGTATCGCCATGTCGAAGAAGATACTGGACGTCATTATCAACTCGACAATCTTACCGCATCAAAGCCGGGTGGAGATGTCTCCTACGAATGGAAAGGTGTCAAACCATACACAGGCCGGTATTGGGCGTACTCACGCGCAAATATGGAGAAATTCGAGACACAAGGTCGTCTCGTTTACGGGAAGACCGGGATGCCCCGATTCAAGCGTTATCTCGATGAAATGCCCGGTGTGCCGCTTCAGTCTCTATGGGCGGATATACCTGCGATCCCGACAGCAAGCGCTGAACGCCTCGGCTACCCGACACAGAAGCCACTTGCCCTGCTGAAACGGATTATCGAATCAAGCAGCAATCCCGGCGATGTGATCCTCGATCCCTTCTGCGGCTGCGGGACGGCGATTGACGCGGCGCAGGAGTTGGGACGGACGTGGGCCGGCATTGATGTCACGCACCTCGCGATCAACCTGATTAAGAGCCGCCTTGTGGATCGCTACGGGATCAAACCGGGTGCGGGCTATCGCGTCGTCGGCGAGCCGCGCGACCTCGGCAGCGCCCGCGCCCTTGCGCTGGCGGATCGCGAGGGGTTCGAGTACTGGGCGCTCTCGCTCGTCCATGCCCGACCGCTGGAAGGCAAGCAGAAGAAGGGCGCGGATCACGGGCGGGACGGCCTGATTATCTTTTTCGACGACGAGAGCCGCAAGCCGCGCCGCGCCATTGTCTCCGTCAAGAGCGGCACGCACATCGGCGTTGCGGACATCCGCGAACTGGACAGCGTCGTGACGCGCGAGAAGGCGCAACTCGGCGTCTTCGTCACGCTCACCGAGCCGACGAAACCGATGCGCGATTGGGCCATTGAGGTGGGCATCTACACACCGGAGCAGGGCATCTCGAAAGGCACCGGCAAGACCCGCGCTGTGCGCCGCATCCAGATTCTCACCATCGCGGACTTGCTCGCTGGCAAGGCCGTGGACCTGCCCCACACCGGCACAATCAGCACGCTCAAACGCGCCCAGCGCGCCGACACGAACGACTATGCGCAAGCCGCCCTGATCGGCGGGGACGAACCGGAGCAGTAGCGGACAGTTCGCGAGCCGGGCAATCAGCGCGCGGCTCGCGGTGGGAGGGACGGTTCACGAACCGTCCCTACGGCTCCCCCTTCCTCGCGGGAAGGGGGTTGGGGGGTTAGGTAACAATGGCAACACACCGTTTCCAACCGACGACCTACTACACCACGATCGGCTCGCACGCACCGGCGCTCCGCGTCGCGGATGGCGACACGGTGATCACTCCGACGGTGGATGCGGGCGGCTGGGACATGCGGATGGAACGGGTCGCGCCGCACGGCAATCCGCAGTCGGGACCGTTCTTTGTCGAGGGCGCGGAGCCGGGTGACACGCTCGTTGTCGAGATCGTCCGCCTGACGCCGAACCGCGATACCGGCTGGACCGCGAGCGTGATTGCTGAGAATGTCCTCGACCCGGAGGATGTCCGCCACCTGCCCGCATCGCAACAGACGACGTGGCGGATTGACCGCGCCAACCATACGGTTGCGCTTGCCGAACCGCCAGAAGCGCTACGCGATCTCGTCCTGCCGCTCGTACCGATGGTCGGCTGCTTCGGCGTCGCGCCCGCCGGTGGCGAGGCGATTTCCACCGCGACCAGCGCCAGGCACGGCGGCAATATGGACTATCGCGGCTTCACCGATGGCGTGACGGTGTACTTCCCCGTCGCCGTCCCCGGCGCGCTCTTCCACATCGGGGATGGCCACGCGCTGCAAGGCGACGGCGAGATCGTCGGCACCGGTATCGAGACCTCGTTCGAGATGGAAGTCGTGCTGCGCGTCCTGAAGGGCAAAAAGATCACCTGGCCACGCGGCGAGAATGCGGACTCCATCTTCACCGTCGGTAACGCCCGCCCGCTCGATCAGGCGGTGCAGCATGCGACGAGCGAAATGCTCCGCTGGCTCGGCGAGGACTACGGTCTGGACGCCACCGCTGCCAGCCTCCTGATGGGCCAAACCGTCGCATACGACCTCGGCAACATTTTCGACCCCGCGTACACGATGGTCTGCAAAATGCCCAAGCGCTGGCTGAGGAAAGCATAAGAACCGCAGAGACGCAGAGGACGCAGAGAGGGAAGAGGAGAGAATATGATGGTTTGCTTTTACTTCTTCTTTTCTCTGTGTTCCTCTGCGTTCTCTGCGCCTCTGCGGTTCAATCGGTTTCAGGCAGGTGGCCGTAACGATTGACGCACCGAAGGGAGGCAGAGGTGTTCGCGATGCTATTTGACGCACCCGGTCAACCGCTCCGTCCGGCAGAGGTCCCGAACCCGACGCCCGCGCCGGATCAGGTGCTGATCCGGGTCAGCGCGTGCGGCATTTGCCGGACGGACCTGCATATCTTCGCTGGCGATCTTGCCGATCCGAAACGACCGCTCATTCCCGGACACCAGATCGTCGGCACGGTCGCGGCGACCGGCGCGCGCGTGACGCGATTCACGGCGGGCGACCGCGTCGGTGTGCCGTGGCTCGGCTGGACGGACGGCGATTGCCCGTATTGCCGCACCGGCCGCGAAAATCTCTGCGACAATGCCCGCTTCACCGGCTACGAGATAGACGGGGGCTACGCGGAGTATACGGTTGCCGACGAGCGGTATTGCTTTCCGATCCCCGCCGGGTATCCCGATACGCAGGCGGCGCCGCTCCTCTGCGCCGGGCTGATCGGCTATCGCGCCTATACCATGGCAGGCGACGCGCGGCGGCTTGGTTTGTACGGTTTTGGCAACGCGGCGCACATCCTCATGCAGATCGCGCTGCATCAAGGGCGGGAGGTGTTCGCTTTCACGCGACCGGGCGATACGGATGGGCAACAATCCGCCCGCGATCTTGGTGCGGTCTGGGCGGGCGGCTCAGATACCATGCCACCGGAGAAACTGGATGCGGCGATCCTCTTTGCCGCCGCCGGGGCACTCGTGCCTGCCGCGCTGCGGGCGGTTGACAAAGGCGGCAGCGTGATCTGCGCCGAGATTCACATGAGCGATATTCCCGCATTCCCGTACGCTATCCTCTGGGAGGAGCGCGTCGTTCGCTCCGTGGCGAATCTCACCCGCCGCGACGGTGAGGAATTCCTCGCCCTCGCTCCAACCATCCCCGTACACACGGAGGTCCAGACGTTCCCGCTCCGTGAGGCGAATGAGGCGATAGCGGCCATTCGTGATGGGAAGATTCGCGGCACGGCCGTCCTGATCCCACCCGCGCACGATCGCTGAGGCGGCGTTTCGCCGGGGTTAGGAAAATCTATCGCCTGCGATCCGGCAGCGTGAAGCCGGCGGGCGGGATGAACAGGGTCGGCTTCTTCTCTTCGCCCCACGGCTCCGGCTCGTAGGTATCCGGCGGCGCGGCGGCCTTGAACCCGGCCTCTTCGAGGCTCTTGATCTGGTTTTCCATATCGCGTTGCGCGGTCTCGACCGTTGTCGCCGTTACCTGTGTGGCGGAGACGCGCGTCTTGCCATCCGCATCCTCGCGCACGCGGCTGATGATGACGCTCTCCATCGGGCCTTGTGCTGTTTCCACAACCGCCAGTTGGATAGCGAGCGCGG
>JALYUS010000579.1 GCA_030853625.1 Chloroflexota bacterium | reverse complement strand
GAGCAGGCTTCAGCCTGCCGTTCCAGATTGGCAGGCTGAAGCCTGCTCCACCAACACTACCAGCGAGAGACGACGACTTTCTTGCGCGTGTAGAAATCTACGCCATCGGTGCCGTGGATGTGGAGGTCGCCAAAGAATGAGCCTTTCCAACCGGAGAAGGGATAGAAGGCGAAGGGCTGGGCGACGCCAAGATTGACGCCGATCATCCCCGCCTCGACCCGCTCGCGGAAGGCGCGCGCCGATGATCCGCTCGATGTGAAGACCGTTGCCATGTTGCCGAAAGATGACCGGTTCGCCTGCGCGATTGCCGCATCGAGCGTCGTTGCATGTGAGACGGAGAGCACCGGGCCGAAAATCTCGTCGCGTCCCGCCGCCATTTCCGCCGAGACATTGTCGAGGATCGTCGGGCCGAGGAAGTAGCCGGGCCGGTCGAGATACTCCCGCCCGTCCACAAGCACCGTCGCACCCTCCCGCTCCCCACGCTCGACGTAGCCGACGACCTTCGCGCGATGTTCCTCCCGGATCAGCGGGCCGATCAATACGCCCGGCTGGTCGCCGGGGCCGACCGGTAGTTTGCGCGCCTCTGCCTGTAAGGCTTCCAGCAGTGGCGTCCCCGCCGTGCCGACCGCGACGGCGACGCTCCCCGCCAGGCAGCGCTCGCCGGCATTGCCGAAGGCGGAATTCAAGACGGCGGGGATCGCCAGATCGAGATCGGCGTCCGGCAGGATGACGATGTGGTTCTTCGCGCCGCCCGCCGCCTGAACGCGCTTGCCATGCTTCGCTGCTTCGGTGTGAACATAGTTCGCCACCGCCGACGAGCCGACGAATGAGACCGCCGCGACGCCAGGATGGGAGATCAGCGCGTCCACCGCCTCTTTCGCGCCGTGGACGATGTTCAGCACACCCTCCGGGAAACCCGCTTCGAGGAAGAGTTCCGCCAGCCGTACCGCGCCGAGTGGCGTGCGCTCCGACGGTTTCAAGATGAAGGTGTTTCCCGCGACGACGGCGAGCGGGAACATCCACAAGGGGATCATCACCGGGAAGTTGAAGGGCGGGATGCCCACGACGACGCCGAGCGGGTAACGGTAGTAATCCTGATCCACGCTGCTGCTCACCTGCCGGAGTGTCCGCCCTTGCAGAAGAGTCGGCGCACCGCACGCGAAGTCCACGACTTCGATACCGCGCCGCGTCTCGCCCTTCGCTTCATCGAGCGTCTTGCCGTGGTGGCGTGTGACAATCGCCGCCAGTTCATCAATGTGTTCTTCGAGTAGCGCCTTATAGCGGAACATCAGTTGCACCCGATCCATCACCGGCGTCTGTGACCACGACTCGTATGCCCGCGCCGCCGCCTGCACCGCGCCGTCCACCTCCGCCGCGCCGGAGAGCGGCACGCGCTCGATCTCGTCACCCGTCGCCGGGTTGAAAATCGGCAACGTCGCGCCCGCCGCTTCCGTCCATGTGCCGCCAATCAGATTTTTTGTCATGTGCATACTCCGTTATTGTTCATGACCACACGCGCCATGCGCCATTTCTGGCGGCACATCGAGCGCCGGGTTGCCGTCGAAGAAGCCGAGTGGCTTGAGCATGAAGCCAATCCGCGAGACGGGCATCACCGGCCAGTCCTCTGGGCGCGGGAGATGGTGATGGCCCATCGTGTACCAGACGACGAGATCGGTCTTTTCAATTGAGCGATTCGCCGCCGTGTAGGCGGGGAGACCCGCTCCTCCCTGATGCTGGTTCGGGTAATCACCCGCCGCGTACTGCTCCGCCGGGTCGTACGGCGTCACCCAGAGATGATTGCCCATGAAGCCCGCGCGCTGCCGAACGAACGAATCCGGCTGCACGAAGGAGCGGGTATTCTCCCCCGGCGCCAGTTTGTACGCGACGGGCTGCCCCAGACGATTGCGCGCCGACGGGTTGACGATCTTCCAGTAGCGCGCATTGAGCGGATCAACCGACTGTTGCGCCTCCTGCTCCGTCTTCAGCAATGTGGATTCGGCATAGAAGGCGTTGCCGTATGGGTTCTCCGGCCCCGGCGGTTCAGCAACGGTATGGACCTCGTAGACGGAGTTCGCGGGGCCGTCCACCATCATGTCAAGGCGCACATTGAAGAAGTGTTGATGGTTCGGCGCGTAGAGTTGCGGCGCGACCATCGTGCCATATTTGCGCGTCTCACCCGGTGGCAGCGCGCCCGTGTTAATGACGCCCGTCAGTTTGATCTCGTACTCAATCGCGCCGTCCTGCGAGAAGTACCAGTAGAAACCGTACTCGTAGTTCCCAACGGTGGCGATGAAGGAGACGACGAGGCGGCGCGCGCGGCGCACCTCAGTCTGATTCGTCCGCCAATCGTAGTGCTTCCAGAGAATGCCCGTGTCTTCCTCGTGCATGCAGACGGCATTTGGATACCGTACGACCTCACCCCGGCTGTCGTTGAGGAAGGCATCGAAGTA
>JALYUS010000570.1 GCA_030853625.1 Chloroflexota bacterium | reverse complement strand
CCGCCACGAGTGCGGGCGTATCGAGCAAGGCGGAGCGCGCCGCGTTGATGAAGGTCGCGCCATCCTTGATGCGCGCGAATTCCCGCGCGCCGAGCATGCCGCGCGTCGCGTCCGACACCGCCATGTGAAGTGAGATGACGTCCGCCGTTCCGAGCAGTTCGTCCAGCGCAACACGCCGGATGCCGAGCATGTAAGCGTCATCATCCGATAGGAAGGGATCGTAGGCGATCAGCGTCGCGCCGAAGGCGTTGAAGCGCTCCGCTGCCACCCGCCCAACCCGGCCCGCGCCGATCAGTCCGACGACGCTTTCGCCGAGAAGTCCCGCATCGCGCCTCCCCGGTTCTGCCCAGAGATCGCCTGACTTCAAGCGGCGGTCGAACTCCACCAGCCGCCGCACGCCGATGATCGCCGCGCCGAGCACCCACTCGACGACCGCCTCCGTCGTGGCGTCGGATGCATCAATCACCGTGACGCCCGCTGCCTCCCACATCACCCGCGCCGGGACGTGCCCGGTGTGCCACCAGTGGGAGATGGCGATAGCGCGCACCGTGCCGACCGTCGCGAGCACGTTGGTTGTGATCTCTGTCGCGCCGATGCCGTTCAGCGAGAGGATGCCGTCCACGCCGTCGAGTGCGCGGATCAGTTCGCCCGGCGTGGACGGCTCCGCGCGCGTACCGCCCGATGTCACGTCCGCGAACTCCCGCAGCCGCGCCTCGTTCTCGGCATTCATGTACAGCCCGTACCAGCCGGCTGCTCGATGAATGTAGATATGTGGCCTTTGCATGATATTCTCCCCGCGTCGCGCCAATCCGACGTATGATGGTTGTGACACGGTTCATGACCCGAACACGACGACAAGGAGGATTTTAGCATGAGCGATCCGATTACCCTCAAGGATGCCCGCATTCTCATTACCGGCGCATCTACCGGCGTGGGGCGAGCGACGGCGGAACGACTGATCCAGGAAGGCGCATCCGTCGTGGCGACGGTGCGGAACGAGGAAGATGGCGCGCCGCTCCGGGCGGCGGGCTGCGAGGTTGCACTCCTCGATGTGACCGATCACGCGGCGGGGGCGGCGCTCGTTGAGCGGATCGGGCCGCTCGACGCGTTGATTAACAACGCGGCATACTCATATCGCAGTTCGTTCGAGCATGGGGATGATGCCGAAATCCGCAAGATGTTCGATGTCAACTTCTTCGGGGCGTGCGCGCTGGCCCGCGCCGCGCTCCCCGCGATGCGCGAGCGGCGGAAGGGCGCAATCGTCAACGTCTCGTCTGTCTCGGGGCGTGTCGCGGTGGCGCTCAATGGGTATTATCCGGCGACGAAATTCGCGTTGGAGGCCGTCTCGGAATCGCTGGCGTACGAGGTGCGGCCGTTCAATATCCGCGTCGCCATCGTCGAGCCGGGCGGCATCAAGACCGCGTTCATTCCGAACATGCACCTGGAATCGCGCACCTACAACGACCGGAGCAACCCGTACGCCGACCTTGCGGACCGGCTGCGCCCGACCGTGCCGGGCGGATCCGAACCGTCGGTTGTCGCGGATGCAATCGTGCGCGCGCTGACCGCCCCCGCGCCCGGCGCCCTGCGTTGGCCCGCCACGCCGGATGCGGAGCAGGGCCTTCATCTTCGCGACACGATGGATGATGACGCCTTCATGGCAATGCAGGCCGAGCGCGCCGGGATCGCCTGGTAAACCACTGGTGAGCATGGTGGTTGCGGTCGGTCCGAATGTCCGAATGTCAGGGGCGGTGTGTAGGTTCAGATAGGTACGCTACAGGTGGAGGAATAAGAAACGGGAACGTATCCTGAGAATGATTTGGTGCCTAAACCATTCATCCAAAGGAGGTTCCCGTCATGACCAAGTCTACCCGATCCTCGCGTGCCGCGCTCACAGCGGTCGGCAGTGGCAGCAGCGCCAACCTCTTCTCCGCCCTGCCGAGGGGCGTCGGGCAGCTGCCGCACGCCCCTCAGCTCAGTACACGCGCGAAACAACGGCTGAAGTGGCTCGACTATCGAAAAACCCACACGACCAGCGAGACGTGTCGGCATTTCGACATCCCCCGTTCGACGCTCAATCGCTGGGAGAAGCGGTTCGATTCGAGCAATCTGGCGAGCCTCGAAGACCGGTCCTCGCGTCCGCGGACGGTGCGCCAACGGACGTGGAGCGTGCTGGAAGTCACTGCCGTGCTCGCGCTACGGCAGCAGTATCCGCGCTGGGGCAAGGCGAAACTCGCCGTCCTGCTCATCCGGCAAGGCATCACCCTCTCCGTTTCGATGGTGGGCCGCATCCTCCAGTATCTCCGGCAGCGGCGCCTGCTCGTCGAACCCCGCCCCGCTCGTGCGACGCCGTGCGCTCGGCATGCCCGCCCCCACGCCCAACGCAAAGCGAAAGGCGTGCCGATCCCGAAAGAGGCGCCGGGCGATCTTGTCGAAATTGATACGATGCGGCTCTCTCCCTTGCCTGGCGTTGTGCGCTATCACTTCTCGGCAGTGGATGTTGTTTCCCGCTATGGCGTCGTCGGCGTCCGCGGCACGGCGACGGCAGGCACCGCGAAGGAGTTCCTCGGCGAAGTGCAGGTGCGCTTTCCCTTCCCGATTAAGGCGATCCAGATTGATGGCGGCAGCGAGTTCATGGCCGAGTTCGAGCAGGAATGCGCGGATGAAGGGATTATTCTCTGGGTCTTGCCGCCGCACAGGCCGAAACTCAATGGGCATGTCGAACGGATGAACCGGACGTTTCGGGAAGAATGGTGG
>JALYUS010000569.1 GCA_030853625.1 Chloroflexota bacterium | reverse complement strand
CGGTGGCTGGTCGGGCTACTGGGCGGTTTTTCGGTCCTATACGAGCGACGATGTGCTGAAACGGTACTCCGTTGCCGCGAATGGCCCGCGCGCGCTGATCGTCAATGTGCGTGATACCGTGAAGTACGCGGGCTATGCGCTCTATGCACTCGCGGCGCCCGTTGTGGGTGCGGCATTCTGGCTTCTCACACGTTGGCGTGTGGTGCAGGATGGACGCACCGGGTGCGGGAGCACGTTAGGTAGCATGGGTAGGATGCGCCCCTACGTCGCACTTTTTCTGCTCTGGATGATGCCGGTGCTGCTCTTTTATGCGTGGGTGCATATCGGCGATCCGGGCTACGTCTTCACATTTGTGCCTGCGCTGCTCTTGATCGCGGGCCGCTTCATGGTGGAGCTGCCGCACATCGTCACGCGGCTGCATCTCAGTTGGCTCCGGCGATTCGTCGTGCCTGCCCTGACAATCGTCGTCATCGCGGCCAATACGGGCATCTTCCTCCTCCGCCCACTGCCACTGACGGCGCACGGCATCCGGCAGCAGGATCGGACGATTGACGACAAGATCGCCTATGTGCATGCCCACGGCGATCCCGCCACGACGCTGCTCATTGCGTACGAGAGTTACCGGCACTGGCTCCTCTATCTGCCGGAGTACCGCGTGCAGTTTGTTGATGTGACCTACGGTACGGCCGCCGATCGCACCGTGGCTTTTCCACCGGGCGTGACCGATGGTATTCTCATGGATGCGACACTCCTGCACGCGATTGAGGACACGCCACTGACCGATACGACAGCGATTGAAAACGACCGCGTCGCAGTCGTTCGTGAATCTGCCGGTTCACAGGTTCAGTTCGGGACAATCGCGTCGCCGCTCGCCAATCAACCGCTGAAGCCGTAACCGGCCAATTTTGCTTGTGCTGCTTGACATATCGGGCGCATCGCCGTACCGTGCCGGATGCACGCTGCGGTGTGCCGACCGTCGCCAACGCAGGAACGGGGGAGGAATGCCGATGCCCGATACAGCAGGCCGGATCGCCGGGGAGACGCGCGCACTCATTATGGACCCAAAGGATAATGTCGCGGTCGCGATCCGCGAATTGACGGTGGGCGAAACCCTCGTCATTGCCGTGCCTGACGGCTCGGAACGCGTCGTCACGACTGTTGAACCGATCCCGTTCGGCCATAAATTTTCCACTGCCGACCTCGCTGTCGGCGATCAGGTCGTGAAGTATGGCGAGCGGATCGGGCGCGCGACGCAGATCATCCCTGCCGGGTCGCACACGCATATTCACAATATCACGAGCCAGCGCGGTCGCGGGGACCTTATCGGCCAGCACACTGGCGGACAGGAGCAAGCGCAGTGACATTGATTGCACCCGCCGCACGCGGGACAACGAATGACGACGAAGACCTGACAACACGCACATTCATGGGCTATCGGCGCGCATACAGCGGTCGCGCCGGGGTACGAAACTGTGTACTCATCATTCCCTCGGTCGTCTGCTCGAATACCGTTGTGCAACGCATTGCTCAACAGGCGCCGGAGTGCGTCTTTGTCACGCATCAGCACGGCTGCTCGCAGGTTGGCGACGATGTCGAGCAGACACGGGCGACGCTGATTGGCTACGCGACGAACCCGAATGTCGCGGGGGTACTGGTCGTCTCGCTCGGCTGCGAGACGATCGAGGGCGACCGCGTCGCGCAGATGATTGCGGACGCCGGGCAGGATGTGGAGTTTCTCGGCATTCAGGAGAGCGGCGGCATCAAGGCAACCGTCGCATTGGGAATTGAGAAATGCCACGGCCTGCTCGAACGGGCGAGCCGCTACAAGCGCGAAGCAGTACCGCTCTCCGAACTGATCCTCGCCGTGCAGTGCGGCGGTTCGGACGCTTTCAGCGGCATCACCGCGAACCCCGCGCTCGGTATCACCTCAGACATGCTCGTGGCGGCGGGCGGCACCGTGATGCTCGCGGAGGTGCCGGAATGCCTCGGCGCAGAGCATCTGCTCGCCGCCCGCGCCCGGACACCGGCAGTCGGCGACCAACTGCTCGCCGCCGTGCGCCGCTACGAGGAAGACGCGCTGCGGATGGGCGTAGACCTCAACAAAGGCAACCCGGCGCCGGGCAACATCAAGGGTGGCCTGACGACGATCGAGGAGAAGTCCATC
Source organism: Chloroflexota bacterium (assembly GCA_030853625.1). Lineage (GTDB taxonomy): Bacteria > Chloroflexota > Chloroflexia > Thermomicrobiales > JALYUS01 > JALYUS01. The sequence goes on along the minus strand of JALYUS010000569.1, from coordinate 9,936 downwards.
GGCGCGATGAAGAAGGGCGGCAGTACGCCGCTCAATGAAGTGCTCGCCTACGCCCAACCGCCGACCCAAAAGGGCCTCGTCATCATGGACACGCCCGGCAACGACATCGAGAGCGTGACGGGCAACCTCGCCGGCATGGCCCAGATGGTCGTCTTCACGACCGGGCGAGGCAGCGTCACCGGCGCGGCAATCGCGCCCGTCATCAAGGTCGCGACGAACACGCCAATGTACGAGAAGATGTCCGACAATATGGACATCAACGCGGGCGCCATCGTGGACGGCGCCGAGACGTTGCAGGATGTCGGTCGCCGGATTTTCGAGAAAATCATCTCGGTCGCCAATGGCGAGCAGACCCGCTCCGAGGAATGGGGCTGCAACGAGTTCGGCATCAACCGCATCGGGCCATCGCTCTAACGCAGTGCTGAGTGCTGTGTGCTGTGTGCTGAGAAAGAGGAGGGCGGTGCTTGAACCGCCCCTACATTATAGATTGCTCCCCCCTCTCCTTTACCTGGAGGCAAAGGAGAGGGGGCCGGGGGTGAGGTTCCTAATGCCCACATTGCCGCACACAACGCTCGGAAAAACCGGACTGCGGGTGACGAATCTCTGCCTCGGCGGCGCGCCGCTCGGCAATATGCCGGAGACGTTCGCATACGCCGTACCGGAAGACCGCGCGCTGGAGACGGTGCGCGCGCTACTCGACAGCCCGATTAATTTCATTGATACGGCAGCATCGTACGGCGATGGTGAGGGCGAGCGCCGCATCGGTATCGTTCTGAAGGAGCGCGGCGGCTTGCCCGCCGACTACGTTCTCGACACGAAGGCCGACCGCGATTTGCGGACGGGCGACTTCAGCGGCGACCAGATGCGCCGCAGTGTCGAACGGAGTCTGCGGCTGCTCAACCTCGACAGCATTCAATTAATGCATCTCCACGACCCAGAGCACACGACCTTCGAGGCGGCGATGGCGCCCGGTGGCCCCGTGGATGTCCTCCAGAAAATGAAAGAGGAAGGGCTGATCCATTCCCTCGGCGTCGCGGGTGGGCCGATTGACATGGAGATTCGCTACGTCGAAACCGGCCTCTTCGATGCGGTCATCACGCACAATCGGTATACCCTGCTCGATCAGACCGCCGACCCGCTTCTGACCATCGCGCACGCACGCGGCCTCGGCGTCCTGAATGCCGCGCCATACGGGAGTGGCATGCTCGCGAAAGGGCCGGATGCCTATCCGCGCTATCAGTATCAGCAAGCGCCGCCTGCGATGATCGCGCAGACAAAGCGGCTGGACGCGGTCTGCCAACACCACGGCGTCTCGCTGCGCGTCGCGGCGCTGCACTTCTCGCTCCGTGACCCGCGCATCCACAGCACCATCGTCGGCATGACGCGACCGGAGCGCGTGCCGCAAGCCGTTGCGGACGCTTTGACACCGGTGCCCGACGCCCTCTGGGAAGAACTCGCCCCGTTGATCGCTGCCTACAATCAGACGCACGGCACATTCGAGGACACGCGATACACCCTTCCCGAAGGTCATTAGCAATGGAGGTTCGACGCGATGCCACTCTGCCACTTCACAACCTCGTTCAACACGACCCCGCGCCTCGGCTGGGCGGACCTCGGCGGCGTCTACGATCTGTCCGCATGGGAGGGCGCGGGCCTGCATTCGCTGCGCGATGTCCTCTCGCGCCCACTCGCGGAGGTGCGACAACTGCTCCGTGATGCGCCCTTTGACCGGCTCCCGGTCTGCACGCACACCGACGCGGTGCTGCACACGCCGCTCGACGCGCAGGAAGTCTGGGCGTGCGGCGTGACCTACATGCGCTCGCGCGATGCCCGGATGGAGGAGAGCAGCGAGCAGAGCGTCTATGACCGCGTCTACGGTGCGGAGCGGCCGGAAATCTTCTTCAAAGCGACGCCATCGCGCGTCGTCGGCCCCGGCCAACCGCTCGCCATCCGCCCGGACAGCGCCTGGGATGTGCCGGAACCCGAACTCGCCCTCGTCGTCAACGCCGGTGGCGAGATCGTCGGGTATACGATTGGCAACGATGTCAGCTCGCGTTCGATCGAAGGCGAAAATCCGCTCTATCTCCCGCAGGCGAAGATGTTCCGCGATTGCTGCGCCCTCGGCCCGTCCATCGCCCTCACAGACGAGATTCCAGATGTGGCGAACCTCGCCATCGCGATGGTGATTACGCGCGGCGGGCGCGATGTCTTCCGGGGTGCATCGAACACCAGTCAGATCGCCCGCCCGCTCGCGCAACTCGTCGAATACCTCGTGCGGGCGAACGATTTTCCGAGCGGCGCGGTGCTGCTGACGGGCACTGGGATCGTCCCACCGTCGGACTTCACGCTCGAAGCGGGTGATGTCGTCAGCATCACGATTGACGGCATTGGCACGCTCGGCAACCCGATCTACCGCATCGGCGGCTGAAAGAACTGTGGTACAATCCCCCAACGACTTCGCTGCACCACAGCGTCTTTTTCTTTCTATCCGCGCGCCAAGGGGACGACGATGGGGCGTATCGCCTTCGATCATGTAACGAAAAAATATGGGGATGTTGTCGCGGTCAAGGATGTCTCGCTCGAAGCCGCCGATGGGGAATTTCTCGTGCTTGTCGGCCCGTCGGGGTGCGGCAAAACGAGCGCTCTTCGCTGCCTCGCCGGTTTGGAGGAAGTGACGGACGGCACGCTCTACATCAGCGATCGTGATGTGACGATGCTGCCGCCGAAGGATCGCGATGTCGCGATGGTCTTTCAGAACTACGCGCTCTATCCGCACATGGATGTCTACGGCAACCTCGCCTTCGCGCTGCGACTCCGCAAGCAGGAGATGGCGGCGGCGGGCGCGAACAAGCCGGACGAGGCCGCGAACGGGAACGGCTCAAAGGGATTGATCGGCCGGATGCTCGGTAAGAACTCGACATTGCGCGGGGCGGACGCGGAGATTGACCGGCGCGTGCGCCACGCCGCCGAAATCCTCGATCTCACGGACCTCCTCAAACGCCGCCCGCGCCAACTCTCCGGTGGCCAGCGACAGCGGGTCGCACTCGGTCGGGCGATTGTCCGGGAACCGCAGGCATTCCTGATGGATGAGCCGCTCTCGAACCTCGATACGCAACTGCGCATGCAGACGCGCGCCGAGATTCTCAAACTGCATCACCGCCTCAAAGTGACGACGATCTACGTCACGCACGACCAACAGGAAGCGATGACGATGGGCGACCGCCTCGCCGTGATGAAAGCCGGCGAGATTCAGCAACTGGACACGCCGCAACGGATTTACGACCATCCTGCCAGCCTCTTCGTCGCCACCTTTATCGGCAGCCCGGCGATGAATATGCTCCCCGTCACCGTGCAGCGGAGCGGCGATCAGATTATGCTCGCCAATGGCGATTTCGCCCTCCCCGCCCCCGGTCGCGTCAAGATGCGCCTGACGGAAGCGATCGGCAAGGAGATGACGCTCGGCATCCGGCCCGAACATGTCCTGCCGTTGCCGATGAACAACAACGGCGCGGAGACACAGGATCGGATGGCAGTCAATGTGGACATCGTCGAACCGCTCGGCGCGGAAGTACTGATGTATATGTCCGGCACCGGCGGCAAGCAGATCGTTGGGCGCTTCGATCCCTCGCAGCGCGCCCGTAACGGCGACCGCTTGTATATCGGCTTCAAGCCGGAGCACCTGCACCTCTTCGATCCGGAGACTGGTAATGCATTAATTTGAGAGATGGAGGCGCCGACGCTCTCCGAACTGCGGCACGACACGACACCCGATACATCCAGCCTCGGCGCACTTTCGGCGTGGTTCGGCGAGCACGTTATCCCGGAATGCCAGTCACGCGGGATGCGGATCGTCGGCTGCTGGACGGTCTCGATTGGTCAGCAACCACGTTTTACCGTGATGCTGGCATATGATGACGCGAACCAACGGCAAGAGCAGATGGACGGTATCCGGGGCAGCGATGCGTGGCGGCAGACAGATGCGCTCAGTTACCCGAACGGCACGGCGCTCATTACCGGCATTGATTCCGCCCTCTTGCGCCCGACTGCGTATTCACCCGATCCGTTCCAGTTTATCTCGCACCATGCGGGACGCAACACGAAATATCACGAAAGAATGCTCTCCACTGCCCCAAGAATCCGATAGGAGCGCGGGCCTTTCCAAGTTTCTGATTCGTTACTGTTAGTTGCTCGATAAAGGGCGCGAGTACCCGTTGAAAGACTGCATCGGCTTGTGCTTGCTGGCGAGCATCAACGAGAGGCGCGGTATCCATTCCATCCGCCATACCGCCCATACCGCGCATGGGACTATGTACGTACAGCATGATGCATGGGTCAAGCGGGTGACAGAATGACAGATTGACACTTCGTAGATTCACGGTAAACTGGCTTTGCGCGCCCCGTAATTGGAAAGGATCCCCCATGAGTACAACGGTCACAGTCAATCGGCAAGGACGGATCACACTGCCGAGCAGCATTCGGAAGGAACTGAATATCGGGGAAGATGCCACGCTCGAAGTCGAGACGCGGGATGGTGGTATTTTCCTGCGACCGGCGCTGGTCATCCCGCGCGAGGACGCATGGGCATATACGCCTGAGTACCGTGCCCTCGTCGAGAAAGCGCGGCACAGCCCGATCGTACCGAACGTGAATGAAGACGATTTGATCGCGGTGATCGAAGCCGAGGACCCGCAAGCGGCAATGCGGGCGTTGATTGAAAACCGTTTGGATGGCTGATTATGCCACGCTCGATTTGTCCGCCGACTTCCTTGAATCAATCGTCACGCAGGGTTTTTCCCCGAACGAGCAGAAGCGATTCGTTCGGGCGCTCCGCTTGCTCGATACTAACGAGCAGCATCCTTCCTTGCGCGTTCACCAGTTGCGGGGCGATCAGGCCGGGGTTTGGTCCGCGTCCGCGTCGGACGAACTGCGGATGACCTTCGAGGGATTGACGGAGGGGAAGAAGCGGATGATTGCCTGTAGTTGTCACTATCAGCGCTGATACGGAGCAAGCCGCGCGGTATGATGAGACACACCGGAACTCCCACTCGACATCCGACAATCAAGGGACGAGCAGCAACAATGCCGAATGAAGGAGATCAGCAACGAGACGGCCCGAGACGGACGGTTCTTGGTGGAACGCCGCCCCACTACGAATGTTCCTTCTGCGGCAAGGCGCGTGAGGAAGTGGAGCATCTCATCGCGGGGGCGAACGGGGTGTACATCTGCAATGAGTGCGTAGCACTCTGCAATGCGATCCTCGCGGAGAATGAACCGGCGGAGACATGAACCAAGCGCACGGTAATCAGCCTCAGGAGGGAAAGAACGAAGGATACAATGCAAGCGCCGAGCCCCTTACGCGCAGCCGCCGACACCTTTGCAGAAAATAGCGGACGGGAACTGGAGAGGATGGTTATCCATCGCAACGGGAACGAGGCGTGGTTCACGATCAAGGGCGATGCCAACTTTTATGAACGCGGCATCACCGGGCGTCTTTGAGGAGCGCATGTACCGGGGTCGCAATAGCCGCGCCTTCGCCGCCGTCAACACGCGATTCAACGACCACACGACGCGCATCTTCGCCAACCACGGGATTACCCCGGTAGGCTTCTGGACGGTCGAAATTGGCGCGGACCAACCATCGCTCTACTACCTCCTCCGCTTCGACGATCTGAGCGAGTACAACCCAAAGTGGAACGCCTTTCGGAGCGACCCGGAATGGCAGCAGGTACGCGCGGAATCGGAGAAGGATGGCAATATCCTCCTGCGGATTTCCAGCGCTATCCTCACCCTGACACCCTTCAGCCCGATGCAATAGCCCCCTGCACATACTCCCGCGCCCATCGGTCCGCCGCCTGGATGCTTTCCAGCGTTAGCGGCCCAGCGGGCCGATGCGCGTCGAGTGCGCGCTCAACGAGCGCTGGAATAGCGAGAAAGCCAATCTCCCCGCGCAGGAAACGGGCAACGGCTACCTCATCCGCCGCACTGAGGACGGTCGGATAGGTGTTCCCCGCCACGCCCGCCTCGCGCGCTAATCGCAAAGCCGGAAAGCGCACGCGGTCGGGCAGTGCGAAATCGAGATGAGCGACGGTCGGCAAGTCGGCGCGGCGGAATGCGTTCGGCCAGCGCTCCGGGTAGGACAGCGCGTATTGGATTGGCAGCCGCATATCCGCCGGGCCAAGTTGGGCGATCATTGAGCCGTCTGGGTATTCGATGTATGAATGGATGACGCTCTGCGGATTGACGACGACCTCAATGCGGTCGTACGGCATATCGAAGAGCCAGTGCGCCTCGATCATCTCCAACCCCTTGTTCATCAGCGTTGCGGAGTCAATCGTGATCTTGCTGCCCATATTCCAGGTCGGATGCTTGAGGGCGTCCGCCGCCGTCATCGCGTGCAACTGCTCGGTCGGTGTCGTGCGGAACGGCCCACCGGAGGCAGTCAAAATAATGCGCTCCGGTATCGCGCCGGGCCGCGCGGTTTCGAGGCATTGCCAGACCGCCGAATGCTCGCTATCCACCGGACGCAACCGGTTGCCCGCCCGCCGCGCTTCGTCCATCACCAGTTCGCCCGCGCAGACAATCGTCTCCTTGTTCGCCAGCGCGACGATCTTCCCGGCGCGCAAGGCGGCAAGCGTCGGTTCAATCGCCGCGTGTCCGGAAGTCGCGACGACGATAATATCCGCGTCGGGATGGGTCGCCGCCGCGCGCAACCCCGCCGCGCCGACGAACCGCTCAACGCCGTCTGGTCGCCAGTCATCGCCGCCCGCATCAAGACTCACCAATGTTGGTCGGTATCGCTCGGTCTGCGCGCGGAGCAAAGCAGCGTTCCGGCCCGCCGCAAGCGCGACGACGGAGAGTTTGTCCGGGTGCGCGTCCACGACTTCGAGTGTACTCCGCCCGATAGAGCCGGTGCTGCCGAGAATAGCGAGGCGGATTGGCATGGGTGTGACGCTCCTTATTCGATGCCAGTGGCAGAGCCATCGTCGGCGACATTGATAGCGTGAAAGAGTATTTATCCGACGGCGCGGGCGACGTAATAGACAACGATAAAGGCGAATAGCAGGCCGTCAATGCGATCGAGGACACCGCCATGGCCGGGGATCAGCGCGCCGGAATCCTTGACGCCCGTTTGGCGTTTCAGCAGCGATTCGGCGAGGTCGCCGACCGTCGCCGCCAGTGCGATCAGGACGCCGGTTCCTGCCGCAACAATCACGGGCATGCCGACGCCGAAAGACCAGTTCGCGATCACCGCCGTCAGTATCGCACCGCCGATGCCGCCCGCGAATCCTTCCCATGTCTTCTTCGGGCTGATCAGCGGCGCCATGGAGTGCTTCCCGAACGCGCGACCCGTGAGGTAGGCGAAGGTGTCCGTCAGCCACGTCGTGACAAGAGCGAGCAGGAACCACGCCAGCCCTAATGCCGTACCGCCGAATCCCACGGCATTCTCAAGATGCGTCAACCAACCGCCCGCGCCGGATGTGACACCAACGATATGGCGCACCGCGACGACATGCCCGACCGGGACGGCAAGGTACACGGTGGCAAAGACCGTTGTCGTCCATGATGTCAGTGTGCCATCCGATGACCGGCTGAATATCAGTACACCGGCGGGAGCGACGAGCGTCGCAGCCGCGAGCGCGCTGAAAACCCCGACGGGCCAATCGGCGGCGACCGCGACGATGGCGAGCAAAACGACGCTCAGACAAACCGGCAGGATAATCGCGTGATTGCGCTGGCCGAACATTGCGCGGAGTTCGGTCAGGGCGATGACGCTCAACAGCGCGAAAAGCGCCGCCACACCCCAGACGCCGAACAACGCCGGGACAATGCCGACGACGACGACGCCAACGGACGAGCGCGCGCGCTGGCGGAACATCCGGTTACGCGGGCTGTGCGGGGGGCGGGACCGGATCGGGGATCGCACCGAAGCGGCGCTGCCGTTTCCGAAAATCCGTCACGGCATCGCGCAGGTCGTCCGGGCCGAAATCCGGCCAGAGGATGTTCGGGAAGGAGAGTTCGGCGTATGCGCCCTGCCAGATCAGAAAGTTCGAGAGCCGGAATTCGCCGGAGGGCCGGATAATCAAATCGGGGTCCGGCATATCAGCGGTATAGAGATAGCGGTCAACCGTCTCCTCCGTCACGCTGTCGGGATCGAGACCGTCCCGTAGCATCTCCTTGATCGCGGCGACGACTTCCGCGCGGCCGCCGTAGTTGAAAGCCAGCGTCAGCGTCATGTGCGTATTGTCGGCGGTGAGATCAATCGCGGCGCGCACCGCGCCCGCCAACTCCTCACCTAATCCTTCGAGGCTGCCGATATGCCGCAGTCGCACGCCTGCGTTGTGCAGCGCTTCGGTCTCGATGGCGATCCGCTCGCTGAGAATCTGAAAAATACTCTGCACTTCGTCGTGCGGGCGGCGCCAATTCTCCGTCGAAAATGCCCAGAGCGTCAGGTACTCGATCCCCAGTTCTGGGCAGGCGGAGACGATCGGGCGAATATTCTCGGTGCCCGCTTCATGTCCCTTGTTGCGCGGCAAGCCCCGCCGCTGCGCCCATCGCCCATTGCCGTCGAGGATAATCGCGACATGGCGCGGCGGCTTGCCGCTCACCACGACGGACCCCGCCGCTTCCGTTTCGTTCGCGCTGTTTGCCGGATCGGTTATCGTGTGTACCATCGCTGTTACCCGTCCCTGTCGCACGCATCAGACTTCGAGGATTTCCGCTTCTTTTTCTCGGCCAATTTTGTCGGCATCGGCGATACTACGATCGGTCAGTTTCTGGACCTGTTCCTCGCCGCGTCGTCGCTGATCTTCGGAGATGTCACCGCTGTCGTCCAGTTCTTTGAGCATGTGCATCGCATCGCGCCGGATATTACGCACCGCGACATGCGCCTCCTCGATATTCCGCTTGGCGATCTTGACGAGGTCGCGCCGCCGTTCCTCGGTCAGCGCCGGAATCGCGATGCGGAGGACCTGACCATCACTCATCGGATTGAGGCCGAGGTCGCTGGCACGCAGGCTCTTCTCAATCGCCTTCATCGAGCCTTTGTCCCAGGGCGTCACGACGAGCAGGCGCGCTTCCGGCGCGGCAATGCCGGCCAGTTGCTGAAGTGGCGTCTCCGTACCGTAGTAATCCACGACGACGCGCTCGATTAAGCCCGTCGAGGCACGTCCCGTCCGAATGCCACCGAGATGGTCGCGCAGCGCCTCGACTGCCTTGTGCATCCGGTCATCGGCGTCCTGCAAAATATCTTCGTACATCGTCACGCCTCCCAGTCGAAACCGCTATCGCACAACGGTACCGAAACCTTCCTCGCCGCGCAAGACGCGCGCGATCATCCCCGGTTCCTGGATGTTGAAGACGATAATCGGCAAATTGTTGTCCATACAGAGCGCGAATGCCGTGCTGTCCATCACGCCGAGTTCGCGCTTCAGTGCCTCCGAAAAGGAAATAAAGGGAAAGCGGACGGCGTCGGGAAACTTCTTCGGGTCACGGTCGTAGATACCGTCCACGCCATGCTTGCCCATCAGCAAGACTTCGCACTCCAGTTCCAGCGCCCGGAGCGCGCCCGTTGTGTCGGTCGTGAAGTACGGGTTCCCGTTGCCGCCGGCGAGGATGACGACGCGCCCCTTTTCCATATGCCGCAGCGCCCGGCGGCGGATATACGGCTCCGCGACTTGCTGCATTTGGATCGCGGTCATGACGCGCGTCTGCACGCCCGCCCGCTCCAGCGATTCCTGCAGGGCGAGGGCATTGATGACCGTGCCGACCATGCCCATATAATCGGCGGTCGCGCGGTCCATGCCGAGCGATTCCGCGTTCCGACCGCGCCAAAAATTGCCGCCACCGGCGACAATCGCCATCTGCAACGCACCTCCGGCAACCGCGTTCCGCACCTGCTCCGATAACGCGTGGACAATCTCCGGGTCAATATTGCGA
>JALYUS010000568.1 GCA_030853625.1 Chloroflexota bacterium | reverse complement strand
GCTCTCGTCCGCGAGTCGCGCGGCGAGAGCAGCGGCGCGGGCGAGGGCGGGCATGGCGCCGAGCGGTTCGCAGAGGGTGCGAGCCGCATCGAGGAGATGCCGCGCCTCTGCCTGCGTGCCCGTCGTGGCGCGCAGTTCGGCCAGCGCGAGCAGCGTGAGCGCGCGCTCGTACGACGCAGCGCAGGCATCGGCGAGGGCAAGGGAGGCGTCGAAATGCCGTGCGGCGTCCTCATGCCGCCCCGCGACGGTAGCGAGTTCGCCGAGGAGACGATGGGTGGCAAGCAGCGCGAGCGGCTGGCGGGGCTCGGTCGCGTGGGCGAGCGCCCGCCTCGCGTGTACTTCCGCGTTTGCGCGATTGCCCATAGCGCGGTGATAGGCCGCCCAACCGAGGTCCGCGTCCGCCTGACCGAGGACGGCGCCGCTCCATGCCAGCCAGCGGTCGTGCGCCTCCAACCACGCACGCGCCGTCTCCCAGTCGTCCGTGTTCAGGGCGACGGCGGCGGCGAGGCGCTGGAGCGCCATGGCCATCAGGAAACTGCTCATTCCCGGTTCCGTCGCGGGGCCGTCGGGCAGCACCTCCCGCACGAGGTCCAGGACGAGATCGTGCTCGCCTTGCGCGAAGGCGATCTGCCCCAGCACCGCGCGCGGGATGATCTCGATCGTCACGCTGCCGAGGGGGAATTGCCGCGCCAGCGCGCGCACCTCCGCCCATCGCCCCTCAATCCCATAGAGCCAGAGATGCATGATGGCGATCGGGATGCCCGTGAGCGCTGCGGCGCAGCTCTTCTCCCAGATATCCATCATCTCCGCGCGGACACGTCGCCGCTCCTCCATGCGATCCGGCCAGTACGTCGCGATCAGCCACGCCTGTTCGACCCAGAGCACGACCGCCACTTCATTAAACGCCCCAGCAGCGGTATAGGCCCGTCGTGCGGATGCCGCCGCTTCGCGGGCCATGTCTGGCATGCCGAGGGCGGCGGAGACGAGGGCGCGTGCGAGGAGTGCATCCCCATTCGTCGCATTCTCCGCCAGGGCGCGCGCTTCGGCGTAGGAACCGGAGTGGGCGAGGAGCCAGGCGAGGATTCCTTTGCCCTGCTCCTCGTCGAGCATATGACCGATCACCTGCCGCCGCTCGTGGACGAGCGCGCGTTCCGCCTCGGAGAGCGCCGCAAGCGCCGCAAGCGCCGCGCGCACTTCGGCGATGGCGACCTGCACGTCACCCGCATCGTACCGAGCCAGGGCATGATACAACTGGGCGATCGCCGCGAGGGGACGGTCCCCCGCGCGTTTCGCCAGCCCGATCGCCTCGTCGAGATACGTGAGGTCGCGCATCATGCCGATGAACCGCTGCATACTCCCAATGGCGAAGAACAGCCATCCTCGCTCACTCGTGGTCGCGTCGTTGGCGGGAATGCGGGCGAGCGCCGCTTCGTATCGCTCCGCAGCGGTGACCCATGCAAAAGCCCGCTGCGCGCGTTCGCCTGCGGCGATCAACCACGGCGCCGCTCGGACATCGTCCGCCCGCTCGAAGTGATGCGCGACCGCGTCAGGGTCGGGATGCGGGGTCGCGGCCATCGCTTCCGCGACCTGCCGGTGCCAGATCCGCCGCCGTGACAGCGGCGTCCCTTCGTAGAGTGCCTCCCGGATCAAGGCGTGCGCGAACCGGACCGCCGTTCCCCCGTCCTCCTCTTCCAGTACGCGTGCCGCCGCCGCCCGCTCCACCAGATCGAGCAGTGTCTCCTCGTCCGCCCCGCTCACCGCCTGCCAGAGCGCGAGGGGTGTCTCCTGGCCGATCACTGCGGCGAACGCCAGCAACCGCTCCGCTTCCGTGCCCAATCGCGCCAGTCGCCGATCTATCAGTTGCCGCAGGAGCAGCGGCACCCGCGCCCGGCTCAGGTCGCCGAGCGTCCAGCCGCCGTCGGCCGGTCGGAGGAACCCTTCCTCCGCCAACGTGCGCAACAGTTCACCGAGAAAGAGCGGATTCCCCTCCGAGCGCACGGTCAGGTATGTGGCCAAGCGCCGCTCCTCCGTATCCATGAGTGTGTAGCGGGCATGGACGAAGGATCGGATGTCCTCGTCTGTCAGTGGACGCAGGTCAACACGCGTGGCATCGGACTCCCGCACGAGGGCAGGAAAGAGCTGGTAGAGCGGGTGCGCGCGGTCGAGTTCATCGCCCCGATAGGTGCCGAGGATGAACAGCGGTGCGGTGCGTACGGCATGGTTGAGAAAGCGGAGGAGATCGAGGCTGGAGGGATCGGCCCAATGCAAGTCCTCCAGCACCAGCAGGAGCGGCTGTCGGGCGGCGAGGGTGGTGAGGACGTCCCGGATATGCACGAAGAGCGCCATCTGGCTGGGCATGTCATCGGGGAATGTGTCGCCAGTGAAGGGAGCAGGCAATGCTACGCCGAGTACGGCAGGGGCAGCGCCAAGGATCTCGCGCCACGGTCCGTACGGCGGCGTCTCCGCGAGGTCGTAACATCGCCCGGTAAGGACATGGACATCCCGCGCCGCAGCCTCATTGCCGATGATCTGGGCGAGAGCGGTCTTGCCGATGCCTGCGGGACCGCCGACGAGCGCCAGGCCCCCCCGCCCGTCGAGCACGGCGCGGAGCCGATCACGCAGCACCCCGCGTTCCCGCTCCCGCCCGACGAGAAGTGGCGCGCCATCGGCGGTGAGTGAATGGTCCGGGGCGTTGGCCATTGCGTGACTCCCCGTATGTGGGATCGAGTACACAGGCGTATCGAGCGCGCGATGCGGCGGTGAGGGGTGCATCCCAGTCATAGCGATGCTCGTTATCATTCGGTATAACGCACCGTGCGGCATAAATGTGATGGTTGCGCACGTTTGGATTCGTTTCAAAGCCGATCGGTCCGCAGTGGGGTGATGGCAGGCTCCCAGCCCGTGGATCAAAGCAGGAAAGCGTCCATTCTAGCCCGCCGGATGTTCCGCACGCGCCACTACTTCCGCCACCCACGCCGCCGCACGTTCGTCCTGATCGTCAACGCGCACCGCCAACCAGCACTCATACGGGGAACAGTGGCTGGTCACTGTAGACGGCTTCGGCGAGAGCGGCGTCAATGGCGTCGGTCCATTCCTCGTCCACCTCGTCGGCGCGATGCTCCCGCAGGGCGTTGGTCGCGCTGCGGTCAACGGCTGGCGTATAGGATAACCAATCCGCTGGCTAAAGTCGTACGTACATGCCATACTAGCATTAGTGTCGTGTCGTTTTCGGTGTGTTCGTCTTTCAGGGGTCGGGAATGGCTTTTACGGTTCTTGATATCTGCACTGGTGCGGGTGGAGAAGCGATCGGTCTCGAAGCCGCCGGGTTCGATCTCTGTACTGCTGTCGAGATTGATGTGGCAGCGTGTGCAACACTGCGACTCAATCGTCCCAAGTGGAATGTCATTGAAGATGATGTACGGCATGTTGATGGTCGGGAGTTTCGCGGTGTTGATCTCCTCGCGGCCGGTGTGCCGTGCCCGCCGTTCTCCATTGCAGGGAAGCAACTCGGTGCGGAAGACGAGCGCGACCTGTTCCCGGAAATCGTGCGCCTCATTGAACAGGCACGCCCGCGCGCCATCCTGCTCAGAAAACGTCCGTGGCCTCGCGACAACGAAGTTCGATGCCTACCGGAACAATCTGATCTACAGACTCCAAGGGCTGAGTTACGATGTTGATTGGAAAGTGCTCAACGCCTCAGCATATGGCGTACCGCAACTCCGACCACGATTCGTCCTTGTCGCGATGCCCTATACGCTCCTCGAACGGTTCCAGTGGCCTGAGCAGCAAACCGAGCCGCCGACGGTCGGCGACGCAATCAGTGATCTGATGGCGGAACGCGGGTGGGCGGGGGCGTACGCATGGCGGGAGAAAGCCAACGCCATCGCCCCAACCCTCGTTGGTGGCTCGATGAAGCATGGTGGTCCCGACCTTGGGCCGACGCGGGCGAAGAAGCAATGGGAAGCGCTCGGTGTGGACGGACATGGCCTGGCCGCGCTCGCACCGGATGCGGATGATCCTGTTGACAAGCGACCACGCCTCACCGTACGAATGGCGGCGCGCATTCAAGGGTTCCCGGATAGCTGGGCATTTTCCGGTAAGAAAACCTCGGCATACCGACAAGTCGGTAATGCCTTCCCGCCGCCGGTTGCCCAAGCCGTCGGCGAAGCGATCCATGCCGTATTGACTGAACAATACCTTGAAGGCGAGCGGTATCAGTCATTGGCGCCGATCTTTGGTGGGGGCGCGAAGGAGGGCGAGCGATGGCGCAGAAGCCGCGACACGAAGGATCGAAGAAGCGTATCCTGAACATTTCTGCTCGCGAACAAGGGAAGAATCATCGAAGGGAGTGAACTCCGTGCGGTATCGGGCAATGCATCGGAGTGGGCGCGGCGCGTGCGCGAGCTGCGGGATGAAGAAGGGTATCAAATTTTCTCGCACCGCGACCGCGCGGAACTGAAACCCGGCCAATATCTGATCGAAACAGATCAACGTCTTCCCGCGTTCCCGCGCGATATCTCAAAGGAGACACGCGCCTACGTCCTTGAGCGAAACGGCTATACGTGCCAAATGTGCGGTCTCGCAGCGGGCGACCCCGACCCCTTTGATCCGAAGCGAAAAGTCCGCCTCACACTTGGGCATATCATTGACAAGTCGAAGGGCGGCATTGATTTGCCGTCCAACCTCCGCGCGATCTGCACGAATTGCAACGAAGGCTTGCAAAATACTGCCCCACCGAAGCCCGACCGTATCCACCTACTCTCACAGGTTCGGCGTGCGACAGTGGATGACCAATTGCACCTCCTCGATTGGTTGGAGCAGAAGTTCGAGAAAATCAGGCCAACGCCGAAACGGTAGAGCGAAAATCAGGCATCTCCCTGATATTCTTCCGACCTATAACGGGAACAGTGGCTGGTCACTGTAGGCGGCTTCGGCGAGAGCGGCGTCAATGGCGTCGGTCCATTCCTCATCCACCTCGTCGGCGCGATGCTCGCGCAGGGCGTTGGTCGCGCTGCGGCTACCAATCTGGCCGAGGGCAATGATCGCGGCGATCCGCACGGCGTGATCCTCGTCCTCAAGTCGCCCAATCAGTTCGGGCACGGCTTCGGCCTGACCGAGTTCGCCGAGGGCGCGGGTCGCCTCGAAGCGGACATCGCTCTCCTCCGCCTCGATCTCGTCCATCAGTGTCGTCAACCAGCGCGGATTGTAACTGCGACCCATTGCATGGAGGGCGCTCACGCGGTCTTCCCGATCCCCCCGGTTATAGAGTTCCATAATCAGTGTGGCGACCGGCTCGTCGTTGAACGGGCCGAGCGACTCAATCGCCGGGCGGCGTACCTCAATCGGCTCATGCAGGTCCTGCGCGGTCGCCAGTAGATCGTCGTGCAGTCGGACGGTGAGCGGCTCGGTGAGGCTGCCGACGACGGCGCGCACGGCGAAGAGGCCGAGCGCC
>JALYUS010000527.1 GCA_030853625.1 Chloroflexota bacterium | reverse complement strand
CTTACTTTCGCAGGGAAATTGTCCCCATGGGTCTCGTTTCGTAACTGCCTCTACGACGTGCTCATCCTTCACGAACATTAATCTGGACACCGAGCGGACAACCTCAGATGAAACGGTATGGTGACCGGCGAATCCTTGGACAACACAATTTAGATGCGATTGCCCTGTCGCATAAGGACGGTTATCCGTCATCTTCGGCATAAGATCCCGCGATAGGCGTCCACACCGACCAGCTCCAGCAAGCCTTCAGTTGTGTCGCTCGAACCAGTCACCGATCCGCCGCAAGCGGTCGATGCGATGGAGCGGGGTCCCGTCGCGGCTCATCCCGTGCGACTCGTGCGGGTAGCGTACCAATTCGGTGTCGATCCCGAGCTTCTTGAGCGCGTTATACATCTGCTCCGCCTGATCCATCGGACAGCGGTGATCCTCCTCCTCGTGCTCGATGAAGAGCGGGGTGATGCAGTGCTCGATATGGGTGATCGGAGAGTCCTCAGCGTACACTGCCGGTTCTTCCCACGGCATGCCGCCGTAGTAGTCGGTCATCCAGATCGTGTTGCAATCCCCCGCGAGCGCCAGCGACCGGAGATCCGAGACGCACCGCTGTGTCGCCACTGCTCGGAAGCGACCGGTGTGCGTCACCAGCCAGTTCGCCAGATAGCCGCCATACGAGCCGCCCGTGACATAGAGGCGGTGCGGGTCAACGAATCCCTGCTCGATCACATAATCCACCGCGTTCAGGACGTCGGCGAGCGGCTTCGGCCCCCATCCTTGATATATGGCCGTCGAGAATCGCTCCCCGTAACCCTGCGAACCGCGGGGATTCACGAAGACGATGACGTACCCCTTCGCCGCGAAGTACTGGAATTCGTGGAACCAGCTCATGCCATACGACGCGGCCGGCCCACCATGGATCTCGAGGAGGAGCGGATACGTCGTCGCGGGATCAAAGTCGGGTGGCTTCATGATCCATCCTTGGATGTCCTCGTCCGCCGCGTCGCGCGCGGGTAGCCAGAACTCTTCTACTTCACTGAGGTGAATCTCCTGCGTAATTGGTTGGTTGAACTCCGTCAGCTTTGCTATCTGGCTTGCGGGGGCATCGCGCCGCTGCCGGTAAATCTCGCCGGGGCTTGTCGGGGTCGATGCCGCATATACGAGCGTCCGTCCGGTGTGATCAACATCCCACCGGGCAATCGCATGTTGGCCGACGGTGACCTGTTCGGGTTCGCCGCCGCTCGCCGGTACCCGCCAGATGTGAGCGGCACCCTGGTTCGCGCAGAGGAAATAAAGGTAATCTCCGATCCATGCAGGCTGGCTCCGGTCACCGGTGCCGGTGTCCGACATGATGCCCGCGCCGATATTCCGATCGAAGTCCGTCACAAGCCGCAGCGCACCACCGGCTGCAGAAACCACCCAGAGGCGATTATTCGCCCCGCCCATGCGGGGATATGCTCGCCCGATGATGGCCAGGTGGCTGCCGTCCGGGGACCATGTCGGGCTCGCATATCCGCCATCGTGCGGGGTGACTCGGGTCACGGTGCCGTCGACGAGCGCCACCGTATAGACGTCGCAACGCCCATCGCGATCCTCATCGTCGTAGCTGACGAAGGCGATTTTCGTCCCATCCGGTGACCAGACGGGCGAGCCGATGCCCAGGTTGCGCTCGGATGCCGATGTCGGCCCGCCGATGCCCATCGCGCACGTCGTCAATTGGCGCGGCGTCCCGCCGCCGACAGGGAGAACGAAGAGCTGATTGCGCGTATGATCGAGGAATCCCGCCCCCTCCCGCTTGTAGGAGGCCCGCGTGATCACCTTTGGTCGGTCCGCCGCGTCGGGATACGTCACGATGTGCTCCGCAGCCGGAATCGAGGGGACCCTGCACAGGAATGCGAGCGTGTCCCCTCTGGGGGACCAGAGCGGGCTGGTAGCCGGCTGCGCCTGATCGTGGGTCATCTGTTGCGCCTCGCCACCTCGCGCGAGATCGAGGACGTAAATCTGCGCCGTCCCCTCTCTGTCCGATGTGAACGCGAGGGATGTGCCGTCCGGCGACCAGCACGGTGATGAACTGATTGCGTCATCGCTCGTCAATTGCCGGGCCGCGCCACCCTCCGCCGGGACGATCCAGACGCTCGTGCGATTGCGATTCGCCTCGCCGTCCGGACGAACGACGGTGAACGCGATCCGCGTCCCATCCGGTGAGAGCGTCATCTCGCCAACGAATCGCAGTTTGCACAGATCGACGGCTTCCATTGTACGCATCGCAGGCCTCCCTCGAGTTGCCGAAACCAACCGCAGCAGTATATGTCGTGTCCCTTGTCCCATGGGAAGTCACTTCACTCCGTGACAAGCGAATTGACAATCATCGCCGCCTTTGCTACCGTCCCGCTGGTCAGACCACCATACCAAATCGCGCGAAGGAATGTATGGGCATATCGGGTATCAGGTTCACCCCGCTTGAGAAGCACCGGCTTTCCGATCTGATCGTGGATCGGATCACCGAACTGATCAGTGCGGGAGAGTACCAGGTCGGGATGCGGCTGCCGAGCGAACGTGAGCTTGCGCGATCGTGCGAGGTGAGCCGCCCACTCGTCCGGGAAGCGCTCCGCATCGTCGAGTCCCTGGGGCTGATTGCGGTCCGACCGGGCATCGGCGCCATTGTAACCCGTAATGGACCGGAGACGGCGAACGTCGCGGGCTACTTCTGCAAGCATCCGATCGAGGTGCTCGCCATGCTGGAGGTGCGCGAAGCGCTACTCATCCGAATGGCCGCACTGGCTGCGGAGCGGATGACCGATGCGGAGTTGTGCGCGTTGAACCGGATATACAGGGACCAGGTAGCGGTATCGGACGATGAAGATATTGAGCACATCGCGCGCCTCGACCAAGATTTCCACGACTGCATCTATCGTGCTGCGCGCTCCCCGATTCTGTACGAAACGGAGCAATACACCCGATTCGCATTGGATAATCAGCGAACGAACGTCCTCACATTGGGGGTGCGGCGCGCGCAATCGCTGGCGGAGCACGCGAAAATCGTCGCGGCATTGGACGCCCGCGACCCACATCTCACCGCCGTACGGGCGAAAACGCACATGCGCTGTAGCACCGCAAAGATCCGAAAACTGATGCGCGATCGCTTGGGGCGGTCTAGTGAATCTCAGCGACTGGAGTGAAGGAGGAATCGCATGGACTATCAGGGGCGACTCACAACCTTGCGGAAGCGCATGGAGGAGCGCGGCGTCGATCTCGTCTATCTGACGCGTGGGGCGAATCTCTTTTACCTCGCCGGTGTGCGGCGCCATTACGATCATGGGACCGATCACAACGCCTACGGCGATTGGGCGAGCGGAGCATTCATTGCCCGGGAGGGTGGCCTGATCCTGCTCGCCCCGCAGATGGGCGGCGGATTTTGGGTGGCCGAGGGACAAGAAAAACCGTGGATCGACGCGGTGCGGCTCATCCCGGAACATGCCTCACCAGCGGAGGAGATGCGCACGGTGATCGCCGAACTTTCGAGCACGATTCGGCATGTCGCGGTCGATGAGCATACCTGGGGGCAAACAATCCTGGCGTTCAATGAATTCCTCCCGGATGTACGGCTGTCGCTCGCCTCGGATCTCATCACGCCGATGCGCATGATCAAGGACACCGACGAAATCGCCGCGATGCGCCGAGCATCGGAGATGGCGGACGCAGTCTATACCCGTTCGCTCCCGATCCTGAAGCCCGGCGTCACGGAGTTCGAAGTTGCCCGGGAGATTGATTATCAGTTTCAACGTGCAGGGGCGGAAGGCACGTCGTTCGAGACCGGCGTGGTCTTCGCTCATGCTGGTGGCGCGACGCGGCAGGAGGCGGCGCGGGCGACTGCACAGCGCCAATTGCAACCCGGCGATTCCGTAACCTTCGATTTCGGTTGCGTCCTCGACGGGTATTGCTCGGACTTCGGCCGTTCTGCCTTCGTCGGCGAACCATCGTCCGAATACCGACGGGTGCATGACCTCGTGCTGACCGCACAGGCGGAAGCAATCAAGGCGATGAAGGCGGGCACGATCACGGCGACCGAGTTGAACGCCGTTGCCCGCAAGGTGATCGCCGATGGCGGGTACGATGCGGGCTTCACGCATCGACTCGGCCACGGGATCGGCGTCACGGTGCATGAGCCACCGTTCCTCGATGTCGTCAATCAGACCGTGCTGCAAGAAAACATGCTCTTCACGATCGAACCCAGCGTCCGCGTTCCCGGCCATTTCGGTAACCGGGTCGAGGATGTTGTCCTCGTTACTCCTCAGGGCGGCGTCTCGCTGAACCACGCACCACACGCGCTCACGGTTGTAGACTAGGGAAGCGGCCAAGGAGGAGAGGGAATGCCGGCATGGTAGCGGAGACTTTGACCTTACGAGCCATGGTGTCGCAGCGGCAATCGGCGATTGTTGTGCGGCAACTTCGTCGCAACCGTGCCGCCGTCGCGGGCGCAATTATCCTTGCCATTGAGATCATTCTGGCAGTTGGGGCGCCGATCTTTGCACGCTATGATCCGATCGAGCAGGATTTCTCCGTCGCTCTCCAAGGGCCCACGCACGCGCATCTCTTCGGTACCGATGATGTCGGCAGGGACTTGCTCAGCCGCGTGATGTACGGTGCACGGATCTCGCTGAGTGTCGGCTTGATCGCGGTCGGTATCGGCAGCATCACCGGGGTCATCCTCGGCGTGATCGCCGGGTTCTACGGCGGCGTCATCGATACACTGTTACTGCGCTTCATGGATGTTCTGCTCGCATTTCCCGGCATCCTCTTGGCGCTGGCGGTCGTCGCGGTGCTCGGCCCCGGGCTCTACAATGTCATGATTGCCGTCGGGTTCGGCGGTATTCCCGCGTATACGCGCTTAGCACGCGCTTCCACACTGAGCGTGCGCGAGCGCGACTACGTCCTCGCCGCCCGCGCGATCGGCTGCCCGAACGGGCGCATCATGGGGCGCTATATCCTCCCAAACGTCATACCACCGGTGATCGTGCTCGCGACGCTTGGCATTGCGGGAGCAATCATCACCGCCGCCGGCCTCTCCTTTATCGGTGTCGGCGCACAACCACCGTCACCGGAGTGGGGCGCAATGCTCTCCCTTGGCCGACAGTACTTGCAGCGTGCGTGGTGGGTGACGGTTTTTCCCGGCCTCGCCATTATGCTCACGGTGCTCAGCGTGAACATGGTGGGAGATGCGGTTCGGGATGCGCTCGACCCCAAGTTGCGTCGGTAGCTATCTGGCTTCATGTGTGGTGTGTATGTTTGTCGTGTGCAAGGAGAAGACCATGTCTCGTGAACGTGAACTCGCCGGAGCGTATCTCGCGGGCCGTATCCATCGCCGGGATTTGATTCGTGTGGCTACGGCAATGGGCGCTTCACTGCCGTTAACGACGCTGCTCATTGCCTGCGGCGGTAATGCTGCGCCTACTGCTACCGCCGCCGTGACCGCAGCAAAGCCGACGGTCGTGAGTAGTGTCACGAGCGCCGCCACGGCAGTCGTCGGGTCTGCCCCTGCCGCGACCACCGGGCCAGTTGTCACAGGGGCAACAACTGCGCCCCAATCCGGTGCTGCGACACAGACAAGCAGCGGCGCGCCAAAATCGGGTGGCACACTCGTCTGGTCCTATCCAGTCTCCGTTGCGGATACTCTCAACCAGCATACCAGCAACTTTACCCCCTCCCGGATGATTGCGCGACATGTCCTCGATTGCCTTACCGCCGTCGATCCGAAGACTGGTGAGATCAAGCCCTGGCTGGCGAAATCGTGGGAGATTTCGTCGGACGGATTGCAATACACATTCCACTTGCGGGATGGCGTGAAGTTCCATGATGGCACGCCATTCAACGCCGCCGCAGTGAAGGCGAATTTCGCTCTTTCGATGGATCCGCAGACCAAGCATGCCTTCGCCTATCAGGCGCTTGGCGGCGACAAGTACGGAACGACCGAAACCGTTGATGATATGACGGTGAAGGTGACCTTTAAGAAGGCGCACGCCGCGTTCCTCGCCTATCTCAGCGACGGTGGGACCGGCATTGATTCGCCGGATGCCCTGAAGAAATACGGGGCGGATTACGGCATCAAGGCGCTTGTCGGTACCGGCCCCTTTAAATTCGTCGAGTGGGTCAAGGGTGACCATGTCACGATGACGCGCAACCCGGACTATCAATGGGGTGCCCCGATTTTCAAGCACCAGGGGCCCGCATACCTGGACAAACTCACCTTTCGCGACATCGCGGAGAACGCGACGCGCGCCGCCGCCCTCGCCAGCGGCGATGTCCAGGCCGCGACGCTCTCCGAGGTGCTCGTCGCCCAATTCCAAGGATCGAAGGACGTGCAGATCCTCACCGTGCCGAAGGCCGGCACCACACGCATGTATCTAATGAATACCGCGAAGGCGCCAACAGATGATATTCAGGTGCGCCAGGCGATCAATATGGCGGTGGATAAGGCGGGGCTCATCAAACTACCGGCGTGGTCCGGCATCGGCAAGCCGGGCGTCGCTCCACTACCTTCGAACATGGTGCCGAATGGGGATCTCTCCAGCCTTAAGCAATATGACATTCCCTTCGATGCGGCGAAGGCGAACGCGCTGCTCGATAGCGCGGGGTGGGCGATGGGATCGGGGAACATCCGTGCGAAAGGCGGGCAGCAACTGACCCTTGATATGGTCGCCCAAGCGTCAGACCTGCCCTTCATCGAACCACTTGGTGGCATGTTGAGCAAGGTTGGCATCAAGATGAACATCCGCTCGGGCGATTTCAACTTCTGGATTGATACCGTCGGCAAGAAGGAGTTCACCATCACGCTGTTCAGCGACAGCGGCTACGACAGCGCCGGGTTGATGGAGGAATTCTTCTACTCGAAGGCCCCGTACAACTCCTGGGGCGTGAACGATCCCGCGCTTGACACCCTCATCGAGGCGGCGGTGAACGCCCCAACCCGCGACGACATCTGGAAGAATCTCTTCCCGGCGATGGGGATGGTCATGCAGAAGGCAGTCGGCGTCATGGCCTGGGAGCAACTCTACGTTTATGGCGCCCGCAGTAACGTCCAGGATGTCGGTTTCAATGAGATCGGCTTCCCGTATTTCTACGACACCTGGCTGAAATAGCGGCCTTCTTCTCGCCAGTGCAGGTGCGGGTTTATGGGCGACGAGGAGGACGAGCGTGGCAAAGTACATCCTCAGGCGGGTGGTACTGGCAATTCCGGTACTTTTCGGCGTCTCGGTGCTGACCTTTGCCATGCTCCATCTCGTGCCCGGCGACCCGGTCAAGGCGATGTTCCTGGAATCCGGTGGCGCGACTGAGGAGCAAATTGCACAGGTCCGCCATGTGTTGGGCCTCGACAAGCCGCTGCCGGTCCAATATTGGGATTACGTGACGCGGATCTTCCATGGCGATATGGGACGCTCCATCATCAGCAATCGCGCCGTCGCACCAGAGTTAATCCAGAACTTCCCGCCGACGCTCGAACTGACCCTCGCCGGGATGGTGGTGGCGATTCTCTTCGGCTTCGTCATGGGGATTCTCGCGGCGATTCATCGTGGGGGATGGGTGGACAGCCTGACGATGGTCATCACACTTGGTGGCGTGTCGATGCCCGGCTTCTGGCTCGGTCTGCTGCTCATCTTCGCCTTCAGCGTCCGGCTGCACCTCATCCCCGTGGTCGGTGGCCCGCCCCTGAAGCAATTGATTCTGCCCGCGATTGCCCTCGGATTGCAAGCGGCAGCGGTAATCGCCCGACTCGTCCGTTCCAGTCTCCTCGAAGTATTGAGCGAGCAATACATTGTCGCGGCACGGGCGAAGGGGCTTTCCCAGCGCGCCGTCATCGTCCGCCATGCGCTCCGCAACGCGCTGCTGCCCGTAGTGACGATCGTTGGCCTGCAATTCGGGAGCCTGCTGAGCGGCGCGGTGATCATCGAGACGGTCTTCGCGCGCCGTGGCATCGGGCGGATCCTCGTGGAAGCGCTCCAGGCGCGGGATTTCCCGACCG
>JALYUS010000548.1 GCA_030853625.1 Chloroflexota bacterium | reverse complement strand
GACTTCGCGATCCCCGAACGGAAGCTGGCGATCGAGGTGCATGGCGGGGCACACCAGGCGGCGTTCTTCCTCGAGAAGGGGATGGAAGCGCGGGAGAGTCGGCGCACCGAGACCTACACCCGCGAGGGGTGGGCGGTGCATGTCGTCACCGACCGCGATCTGCGGGAGGGGCGCGACGAAACCCGCGCGCGGATGCGCGAGACGCTTGCGGTATCGGCAGGGAGCAGACGATGAGGGAGAAGATCATGACCGACACGAGCGCGTTGACCGTGCAGTTGCTTGATGGGGAGGCGTGGGAGCGGGGCGAGATCGTCATCACCGGGCGACCCGTGACGCTGGAGGAATGGTTCGGCACGCTCGTCGCGTGGGAGATGCGACTCTCCCTCATGCCGCTCTCGCGGATCACCGATGGGCCGTACGATGGCGGGCATGTCGTGATGGTCGTGGGAGACACCCGGCTCTACTTCGCCGTGCCCGCAGCCGCGATCCCCGCCCTCCGCCCGTGGCTTTCCGACCGCGACTATGCGGAACTCCTGCGGCGCACCCCGTCGTGAACGGCATGGGTTCATCCATGACCTCTGTAGGCATTTCCCGCCGTCAATCCCCCGCCGCACAAGGAGAGGGTCGCAGGGCGGTCAAGGCACGCTCCGCTGTGCGTCGCTCTGCGGCCTTGACCGCCCTGCACCCCAAACCGTAGCGGCGGGGACGCCGGGAAATGCAGCAGGCAGAAAGGGAAGCGAGATGGACGAGCGCGACCAAACAATGAGTAACCGTGACTTGGAGCGGTATGAGTATGAGGATTTACGCCATGCCTATTATCGCACCCGCGCGGAGATGATCCAGCACTGGAAGCGGGAACGGGTGACGGGCAAGACACCCATCTATTTCCTCGAAGCCGAGGATGATTGGACGCCGGTGCCGATGGATCGTGCCTTCTGGCAGATGGTCATGGGTGGCTTGGACGGATTGCGGCGGTACCTCTGCCATGCCGGTGTCCTGCGCGGCGATGACTGAGGATCGGCGCGGTCAGCGCGAGGCGGGGTCGTCCTTCTTGCGCCGCCCCCCGCCGCCGCGTTTCCCGTGCAGCGGATGATCCGGCGAAGAGACCCCGACTTTCCCCAGGTGCGTGTGCCGATACCGTTCCACCTCGGCGGTGGAGATCACCCACACCGACCCCAGCCGCTTGGCGTGGAGGGTGCCGCGCGTGATCTGGCGCAGGAGCGTGGTGCGGTGGAGGCCGAGCCGTGCCGCCGCCTGCGTGACCGTCAACATTTCCGTCCCCTCATTCGCCATACGACTAGCATAATCGTCCGGCGTTTGCAGGGCAATGGGGTTGACATCATACATCATATGATGTATGATAAATAGGTCAGATGGAGCGACCACTGACACATTAAATGCCCCGGCCGGTGCGACCAACACCGCCGGGGCTGACCAGAGGGAGCAAACCCCCATGGCATCCGCAGCGTACGTCACCTTCACTGTCCCGACAACTGTCCAGATACCCCGCATCATCACCCCCCAGACCGACCCCCAGACCGCCGACTATGCCGTCCGCGCCTTCTATGGCGTCACCTACTCATGGCACAACCATCAAGACGGCGACGGCGTGCTCGCCACCCGCGACACCATCCAGGCGTTCGTGACCGCCCTGATGGAGAGCGGGGCGGTGACGGTGCTCTACGAGGACGCCAAGCATAAGCAGACCGCCCGCACCCTCTACCCCAGTGCCGTGATGCTCACCGAAGAGCAGTACGTCGCGTGCAAGGCATACTGCACCTTCCGCCAGCGGACGCAGACGTTCCGCCTCGACCGGATGCGCTGCGTCCACCCCGTCACCTTCCCCGGCGAGATCGCGGCGGCGTGATGGCTACAGGGGACGGTGTATAGCCGTCCCCCATCCCCCCTTTGACCACGACGGAGCGGATGGGAGGCGTTGCCATGCCCTACACGCAGACTGCGCTCGCGCTGAACGGTGCGGCAGCATCCGCAAGAGAACAAATGTCTTTGACCATGCACCCGACTAGTCGGAGCAGGTGGCCTGCAACGCTGCGGCACACCTTCACCCCATCGGGACGGCGACTCCCCGGCGATCTCTGGGATGAGTACCGCTGCGAGTGTGCGACACGCGACCGTTTGCAACTCCCAGCAGTAAGCCTCGCCGAGTTTCGCGATCTGCGCGACTGGATTGATGGTAGAGAGGAGAACGACGATGACAACGGGATCACAGAACCGGACACCGACGCCCCGCCGTATGACCGCGTCCGCATGTGCCAGTGAGGCGGGCGGGCGCGACGAGAAGATGCGGGACGCGCTGGCGACCTTGGAACGGGGCATTGCCGCCATCCTTGACGGGGATGATTTCGCTCGCTATCTCGCCCTGCTCGCCCGCTTCCACATGTACAGCCCGAACAACGTTGCCTTAATCCATATCCAGAGCCCGACGGCAACCCGCGTGGCGGGGTACCGGGCATGGCAGACGCTGGGACGGCAGGTGAAGAAGGGGGAG
>JALYUS010000537.1 GCA_030853625.1 Chloroflexota bacterium | reverse complement strand
CGCCCAGGCCGATCGCCGCGACGAGCGAGGAGTAGATCGCCCCTTCGCCACGCAGGTTCTGCTTCGCGAAGAGCGGCAGCGTCGAGTCGAATGCCATCGTCAGCGAGCAATGGAGGATGACGACGCCGAGCAGGAGCGCGACGATTCCCCGTTGCCGGACGTACCGACCGCCCTCACGGATCTGCTCGCCGACACTGACGATCACCAGATTCGCCCTCGGCATGCGCGGCACCCGCAGGATAAAGGAGAGCGCGGGGAGATAGAGGATAGCGATAATGAGGAAAGCGAGACC
Source organism: Chloroflexota bacterium (assembly GCA_030853625.1). Classification (GTDB taxonomy): domain Bacteria; phylum Chloroflexota; class Chloroflexia; order Thermomicrobiales; family JALYUS01; genus JALYUS01. The sequence goes on along the minus strand of JALYUS010000537.1, from coordinate 2,587 downwards.
CGCACCGCGCGTCGCGAGCACCGGCGCCATCAGGGCGGGGCCGACGAAGCGCGAGCCGAGTGTGCCGAGGCCATTCAGTGAATAGGTGTTCAAGAGTTCTTCCGGTGGGACGAGATTTGGCAGCACGGTCTGCACTGTCGGCAGTTCGACCGCCCGCGCGATACCGGAGAGGAAGACGAGCGGCACGAGTTCCGCGAAGGGCATTCTCCCCGCGACCGTCTGCACACCGAGGACGAGCGCGACGATCCCCTGCACGATCTGCGCGCCGATCACGAGCGTCCGCCGGTCCATCCGGTCTGCCAGCAGCCCGCCGACGGGCGTCGCGATCAGGAGAGGAAGCATCGTCGCGAAGGTGACGATGCCGACCGCGCCGCTGCCCTTCAGTTGAAAGGCGAGCCAGCCTGCCGAAACGAGGAACGCCGCCTGGGCGATGCTGGCAATCGTCGCGCCGAACCAGAACGTCCGGCTCACCGGATATTTCAGCGATGAGAGCAGATTGAGACGCCCTCGTTCGCGTCGTCCAATCATTGTCACCCGTCCCCATCCTATCCCGGCGATGCAACGCATACCGCGTCCGGCGATTGTACCGCATCAGGCGACATTGCCCATTGACCCGCTTCCGGCAATCTGCGTGCTGACATCCGCGTTTGCAGACAAGCAGGGAGAAGAATGTGGTGGTGGCGGGCTTTAGCCTGCCAAAGCGAGAGGCAGGCTTCGCTCGACTTTCCCCATTTGCATGCCGGGCAGATCAGGATTCCCCTGGCGGGGCAGCGGTTCGCGATCGCGTCAAGACTTTTCGCATATCGGTATCCAGGGGTGAGATGCGAAAAGTCGGACCCGGCACCTACGATGGACCGAGGAGGCCCGAAAAGTCTTGTAGACACCGGGTCTCGCGTGATGATTAGCATACACCCGGTCGTTTCGCTGCCGATCAAATGGGAAAATCGAGATGAGGTTTTTACGCCGAGCGCGGTGTCCCATTCCGTTTCGTTAGGTTTATACGTTCTCGGAAGAACCTAACCCTCGGCCTCTTCCGTTCTCGGCGTGGGATGGGGTGACGCTCCGTCAGACGGTATCAAGTGTTGCGGCAGTACGTTCATCCCATCTGGCTTTCCTCTTCCTCGCGGGAAGGGGGGTCAGGGGGGTGAGGTTGACAGAGAACGCATAAGCCCTGAGTCCAGCGAACGTACAGGTTGACGTTCCGCGAGCCGTCTGCTACGGTGCATACCATGATGAAGCAGATGGTTCGCCCGGACTGGTTTTATGCGTATTCCTTTACCTCGCCGGTGTTGTCGGCAGGGATGGAGGCGCTGACCTAGCGAACCCGCCCCGTACCAGATGACAGCACCGGCGGATACAGCGGCACAGACGGCCCGCTGTTTTTTTGTGCGTGATCGCACGACGGCAGAGCACAATGGGACGAAAATCACTGGTACCGTGCGGTACCGGGATCGGCGCACGAACAAGGAGAAGAATCTCATGATTGTACAGATGCGGACGGGGACGGACGAGCGAGCGCTGGAACATGTGCTCGCCACGATTACTGCGGCAGGGCACGGCCACCGTGTAATCGAGGGAACGGAGCGGAATGTTATCGGCGTGCTTGGTGGCGCGCCCTCGCAGGATCTGCTCGATCATGTGCAGGGATTACCGGGTGTCGAGATGGTCATTCGCATCTCGAAGCCGTATAAACTCGCCTCGCGGGAATTCCACCCGGCGCGGACCATCGTTCGCATTGGCAATGTGGCCATTGGTGGCGAGACGCCGGTGTTGATGGCGGGGCCATGCGTCGTCGAGGGGCGCGAGCCGCTCCTGAAGACCGCATGGGCAGCAAAGGAGGCGGGCGCGGTGATGCTCCGTGGCGGTGCGTACAAGCCGCGCACCTCGCCCTACTCCTTCCAGGGCCTCGGCGTCGAGGGGTTGGAATTGCTCGCCCTCGCCCGCGAAGAGACCGGCATGCCCGTCGTCACCGAAGTGATGGAGCCCGATCAAGTATCGGTCGTCGCGGAATACGCGGACATGCTCCAGATCGGCTCGCGCAATATGTCGAATTTCCCTCTCCTGCGCAAGGCGGGTCGGAGCGGGCGGCCCGTCCTTCTCAAGCGCGGCTTCTCGGCGACGATCGAGGAATGGCTGATGAGCGCGGAGTATGTGCTGGCGGAGGGGAACGAGGAGGTCGTCCTCTGCGAGCGGGGCATTCGCGGCTTCGATCCGATTGTCCGCTTCACGCTCGATCTGACCGCCGTGCCGCTGCTCAAGGACCTGACGCATCTGCCGGTGATCGTGGACCCATCGCACGGCACGGGCCGCCGCGCGCTCGTCGCGCCGATGTCACTCGCCGCCATCGCCGCCGGTGCGGACGGCCTGATCGTTGAGGTGCATCATGACCCGGCGCAGGCGCTCTGCGACGGCCCGCAGGCGATCCTCCCCGCTGTCCTCCGCCAGATCGCGGACGGCATGGTCCATGTCCACGCCGCCATCCGCATGCCGGTGCTGGCATAAGCAACCGCGTCCCCAGCCTCCGCTCTATTGCTCCGGCAATGTAGCGGGGCTGGGGCACGATCTGTTACCGATGATAGGTCTGGCC
>JALYUS010000528.1 GCA_030853625.1 Chloroflexota bacterium | reverse complement strand
GATGGCACGGTGGAAGCCGTCTATTACAACGTCAAGCCGCAAGGCCACGCGGAGTTCGTGCGCGATGCCCTCGCCGAGGACCAGCGATAGGTCTTGCAGGGCAAACAGGCGCATGGTACGATGCCGCCCGTGGGGACATCGTTCCCGGATAGCTCAACGGTAGAGCGCGCGGCTGTTAACCGCTAGGTTCCAGGTTCGAATCCTGGTCCGGGAGCCATTGCAATTGCAAAGACGGCCAGCAGTGGCCGTCTTTTTCGTGGGCGCCGATTCGGCGGTATCGTCAGGGCCGACTGTCGGCTGCCACCAACTTGTAGCCGACGCCCCAGACCGTCTCGATCCGCGCGCTGGCATTGATGAGGCGGTCACGCAGCGTCGAGATATGCACGTCCACCGTGCGCGTGTCCACGCTGTATTCGTACCCCCAGACATCATTGAGGAGTCGGTCGCGCGGCACGACGACACCCGGCCGACGCGCCAGCGCGACGAGCAGCGCGAACTCCTTCGCACGCACCTCGACGAACTCATCGCCGACGCGCACTTCGCGCCGATCGAGGTCAACGGTGAGGTCGCCGACCGTGAGAACCTGCCGCTCCGGCGATGCCGCCGCCTCATACCGGCGTAAGACCGCCTTGACCCGCGCGACGAGTTCGCGTGGGTTGAACGGTTTGGTCACGTAATCGTCCGCACCGACTTCGAGACCGACAATCTTATCCACGTCCTCGGAGCGTGCCGTGAGCATGATGATCGGCACATCGCTCGTCCGCCGGATCGTGCGACAGGCTTCCAACCCGTCCATGCCGGGGAGCATCAAATCGAGCAGGATGAGGGCATAGCGCGTCGTCCGCGCTTTCGCGACAGCCGTTGTGCCGTCGCTGGCGGTCTCGACCGTGTACCCTTCCTTCGTCAGGTACATCCCCAACAGTCGCGTGATATTCGGCTCATCGTCAACGACGAGGATCGTCCGTGCCATGTCGCTCCTCCTGAGTAGACAGTTGACAGTTGGTAGCGGAAGCGCCGTGCGCCTCTCTTTCTGACTACTGACTACTGTCTACTGTCTACTACCCGTTCTTGGTGACGCTCCGCGCCAAAAACGTGGTGGCGCCCGTTTTTTCCCCCTGCATGACCAGCAGGTCGCCCACCTTAATGTCACTGAGCGTCCCCGATTGCTGGGTCTTGACGATCGTCGTCGGCGATGTGGTCACTGTCACCCTCGCCCCATTGAAGTCCTGCACGGTGAGCGTGCCGCCATTCACGCTCATAATCTGGCCCGTCACTGCCGGGGCAGCCACGCCCGGTGGCACGGCGGTCAGGGACTGGCCCACGCCCGCACTCGTCGCGCCCGTCACTTGCCCGACGCTGGTAATCGTCTGCGCGACATACGTTGTCTCCGCCGTTTTCCCGCCCGCAACCGCGATCACGTCGCCGGGTTTCAAATCCGTGAGAACGCCAGGAACGAGTTGATGAATGACCGTCTGCCCGTCCGTCGTCACTACGACCGTCGAATTATCCGCCTGCTGCACGCTGACAGTCGCGCCGTTAATCGCCGTCACACGACCGGCAACACTGCTGGCGACCGAGGATTGCGGGCTGCCGACTGCCGACTGTGTACCGACTGCCGATTGCCGACTACCGCCTGCCGCCTGCTGACCGGTGACGGACGACCCGCCCGTACCGGATCTACCGGCGCCAGCGGCGGCCGATCCTCCCGCGCCGCGCCCTCCCGAAGCGCCCGGTGCGCCTGCTGCCGCAGCGCCCTGCGGATTGCTCGGCGCCTGCGTCAGAAACGCGCTCCGGTCAGCCACGACTTTGTTCCGGCCGCTCGCATCGCCCAGCCGGTACGCAACCGACCAGACCCCGACCAACACCGCTGCAATCACCACAAGAATCAAGACCGCGATACCCCGACGACGCATCTGTAGTTCACCTTCCCGGAAAATCCTATCCCCCGGCCCCTTCCCTCGAAGGGAAGGAGTGATTTATTACGACACCGAGACGTTCCGATAACACCGTGACCTTCACGCGGTTCACACCCCCGTCCCTTCGAGGGACGGGGGTGTGAGGGTTAGGAATCCCGCCACTTACTCATAGCGGAGGGCATCAATCGGCTTGAGGCGGGAAGCCCGTCGCGCCGGATAGACCCCAAAGAATAACCCCGTCGCCGTCGCGAACGCCACCGCGATCACCACTGACTGCGGCGAAACAATCGTCCGCT
>JALYUS010000521.1 GCA_030853625.1 Chloroflexota bacterium | reverse complement strand
AAGAGCCAGTGCCACGAGGCGTGCTGCGTCAGGACGCCGCCGAGATTCGGCCCGATAATCGCCGCCATCCCCCAGAGCGAACCCGTCACGCCATAGGCGAGGCCGCGCCGCTCCTTTGGAAAGGTATCCCCGATGATCGCGTTCGCTGTCGGGAAGATGCCGCCCGCACCGATCCCCTGAATCGCCCGTGCGAGCAGGAAAATACCGAAGTTCGGCGAGAGCGCGGCGAGGAGTGAGCCGACGCCGAAGCAGGCGATGTCCGCGAGATAGACGGCGCGGCGGCCGTAGCGATCAGCCAGTTTCGCCATCGTCGGCTGGCTGAGGACGTTGAAGAGCGCGTACATGCCAATCACCCAGGCAATCGCCCGCGCCGAGACGTTGAAACTCCCCTGCAACGCGGGAAAGGCGGGCGCGACAATCGTCAAATCGAGCGCCGCCATGAAGATGCCGAGGCCGAGCACGGCGATGGACAGGTATTGCTTGCGCGCGTCGAGATCAGCCGATGGCGGCGCGGCAGGAGTAGCGGTCTGTGTCATGGGGCAAAAGTCCTTAGGAAATACGCACGCTTCTCTCGAATGGTGATAGCAGGCTTTCCAGCCTGCTTCTCGTGGCAGGACGGCAGGCTGGAAAGCCTGCTATCACCGGGAAGATTACCGAAGCGCATGATCGAGCACCATGCCGAGGAAGAGTAGCGCGAGGTAGAGGTTCGAGTAGACGAAGACCCGCTTCGCCGATGCCTTGTTCGTCTGCTTGAGTAACCGCCCGACATAATAGAGAAAGCCCGCCCCGAGGAGCAGCGCGACGGCAATGTAGAGCGTCCCCATCACCTGCCCGATGGCGAGCAGCAGCGTCACCACGATCAGCACGACGGTGTAGGCGGCAATGTGACGGGCCGTTCGTTCTTCCCCGATCACGACGGGGAGCATCGGGATGCCGACGCCCTCGTAGTCCTTGCGGATCAGGATGGCGAGCGCCCAGAAGTGCGGTGGCGTCCAGAGGAAGATGATCGCGAAGAGGACGAGTGCGGCGAATGAGAGGTGGTTCGTCACCGCCGCCCAGCCGACGAGCGGTGGGAAGGCCCCCGCCGCGCCGCCGATAACGATGTTCTGCACGGTGCGCCGCTTCAGCCAGAGCGAGTAGACGTAGACATAGAAGAGCAGCCCCGCCAAGCCGAGTAGCGCGCTCAAGACATTGACGAAGACGAGGTAGAACGCGAAGCCGATTGCCCCAAGCGCGATGCCGAAGAACAATGCGTTGCGCGGCGGGATCGCCCCGGTGACAACCGGGCGCGTGCGCGTGCGCTTCATTTCCTGGTCAATGTCGCGGTCAATGTAGGCGTTGATCGCGTGCGCGCCACCCGCCATCAACGCGCCAGCGAGCAGCGTCACGACGATCAGACCGAATGACGGCACACCCTTCGTGGCGACGAGCATCGCGCAGAGCGTCGTGATGAGCAGGAGCGGAATGACGCGCGGTCGGGTCAGTTTGAAGTAGAGCGATGCTAGTGACGGCTCCCGCTCCTCGGCCTGAAACGCCATCGCCGCATCGGTGTCGCCGTTCGTGCCGATGCCCGAATCACCCGCCAGCGTGGCGGCACGAGCGCGGAAGGCGAATCCGGTGGTGAGGACGAGCATCGCGAAGAGGGCCGCCGCGTTGCCGATATGCAGCGAGACGAGCCAACCGGGCAGCAGGTTGACGACTTGCACGACCCCGATCGTGATTTGCAGCAGCACCAATCCACACGCGATCCCCGTCAGCCGTGCGAAGAGCGGAAAGGCCGCCCCGTTCCGTCGTGCTCGGAGAAAGAGCGGGATGAGGACGAGCGCAAGCACGTAGGCGAAGAGCCGGTGGACCATCTGCACGCCGGTCGGGAAAAGCGTTCCATCGAGGGGCACGAGCCGCCCATTGCACAAGGGCCACGTCGTGCAGGCCGCGCCCGCGTGCTGGCTCGTCGTATACGCGCCACTGAGGAGGACGATGTACGCGAAAACGGTGGCGCCGAGGGCGAGCGCGGGGAAGCGGTCGAACCCGACGCGCCGCGCCCCGCGCAATGGGGTGGGGCGCGGGAAGGCATGCACGGTCAGCACACCGAGTGTGGCGAGCAGAAGCATCGAGGTCGCGAGATGGGCCATAACGAGGCCGGATTTCAGATTGAACCAGACGACAATCGCGCCGAGCAACGCCTGGACGATAAAGAGCGCGACCGCGAGCAGCGCGGGGCCGAAGAGCCAGCGATTCCGCCGCTGCGTTCGCCAGACGACGACGAGGAGGGTCGCAACGAGGACGCTGATCAGCAGGGCAATGAGGCGGTGAATGTATTCAATGAGGACGGGTTGCTCCCAGAAGGGATAGACCTTGCCGTTGCACAACGGCCAGTTGTCCGCGCAGCCGAGGCCGCTCTTGCTGAGACGAACGACGCCCCCCCAGAAGATTTCTGCCCAGGCGGTGCAGAGGGTGGCAGCGGCGAGGATCGGTAACGAAATTGCGAAGCGGCGTGTGCGTGTCCCGGGGTCACGGTGCGCGTGGGGGGTCAGCATGCTCATCCGCACGCCCTTCCTGCACGGTCAGACAGCGACCGGGTGCGGCGACAGGCGCGCACCGGCGTGTGGCGAATGTTCATGGTTCCCTCCGTGACCAGCGAATCGCATGGCTGGTGTGTTGATCGGCGGCGACCAACGAATCCCCAAACAGGACGTTTACGGATGCGACCGGCATGCGCCGTTGCGTGCCATCGCAAGGAAAAGTGTGCGCCCATCGCCATGTGCTGTCAACCCGATGGCAGTTCGGAGTTCGAGAGAGGAACGGGTGTCTCCGAACTCCGAACTCCGAACTCCGAACTTCCCACCGTCTCTTTCTCGTCGAACCAGTCATAGAAGAGTTTGCTCATGATCGCGAGGTAAACGATGTTCCCCGGTACCCACATGATCGCGCCGCCGGCCTGCTGATCCACGAGTGGGGAGAGGTTGCCGAGATGCAGCGCGCCAGCGTAGACGCCGTAGAAGGCATGCGGCGCGAAGACGAGCACCGCGCCGAGGATGACATTCGGCTGGCAACTGAGCGCGAGATAGCCGACTTTGTTCGCGCGGGAGAGACGCGGTAACTCGGACAACGGACTGTAGATTGGCCACCAGAAGAGGATCGCCGTTGTGATGAAGCAGAGATGTTCCAGCGCGTGAATCCGCGCGTCGAGGACGGCGGCGTTGTAGAGCGCCGGGATGTGCCAGATCAGAAATGCGCCGGTGGCGACGAGCCACGCGACGCCGGGATTGACGAGCACGCGCGCGACGGCGAAGAGGGCGGGCTTTTTGGCCAGCGGGCGGAGAAAGGCGGCGGGCGTGCCGAGCAGCAAGAGCGGCGGCACGGCGAGAATGAGGAGCAGATGCTGGATCATATGCACCCAGAAGGCGTTATCCGCGTACGTATCAATCGGCGATTGGAGGGCGATAAAGATAACGAACAAACCGCCGAAGAAGTACCACATTTGTGTGGGCGTCACCGCCTCCGGGTCGCGCTGCTCGATGATTCCCGTGCCATAGAAGTACGCCGCGCCGATCAGGATGAGCGCGAGCCAGATCAATGGGTCGAACTGGACGATGCCCGGCCCCCCCCCGCCGTGCGCCAACACCGCCGTCGGTACAAGCGCGGCGACAACAACGAGCAGAGAGAGCGGCCAGCGGCGGAATGGGTGAGAGGGGCGATGGGAACGTATTGACATCCGATACCCTCATTGCGTGTGCGCCGGTTCGCAACGACGATAATTCATCCCGGCATTGCCAGTATAGCCCTGTGCATGCGGCAACAGCCATGTAGCCGGGGGCGGGTGCATGCGATGCGCCCGGTGGGCCAATAATCACCAAACTCTCTCCAGCGAGAGCGAAGAGCGAAGACTTCCTTGACACTTGCGTGTGACGTTCCTATCATACCTGCAACAGTCTACGGTTCGCACACGGTCTCGCTCCGCCGCTCTGTCCCGGAGAAGAACCTTCATCGACGGTGATGACGGTCGTGTGCTAGCATGAAGCCCTTCGCAATGGCGCGATTCGGGGGAGACACTCTCATGATACGCGGATCTCGGTTTCGATCGAAGCCCTCAACGTCCCGACGTTCATCGCTCTCGCTGCTGTTTGCCCTCGCCCTGCCCATCCTTCTCTCCGCCTGTACGTGGGGCGGCAATCACTCGCCCCTCAATCCCGCCAGCGGCCCGACGGAGACGGTCAACCGCCTCTGGTGGATCATGTTCTGGATGTCCATCGTCATCGAGGCGTTGGTCGCGGGGCTGGTCGTTATCTCGCTGATTCGCTTCCGCCGCAAAGCGGGCGATCCCGATCCCGTGCAGATCAGCGGCAATACCCGCATCGAAATCGCCTGG
>JALYUS010000518.1 GCA_030853625.1 Chloroflexota bacterium | reverse complement strand
GCGATCCATGCGACAAGCACGAGCGCGAAGGCCCCCTGCGTCGCCGTCAGTCCTCTGAGCGAACCGTACTGCTGCACGGGAACGGAGAGCACGGCGAGGTAGAGACCGTAGCGTGGCTCCGCCAGCGTAAGCAGCACAATCGCGGCCCCGGCAATAAGAGCGACGGCCACAATCGGCCCGAGGCTCGCCAGAATTCCGAGCGCGACGAGTGTCAACACCACCATCAGCGCGGTCGGCGCGAGCGGGGAGCCGCGCACCTCCTCGATCCAACTGCGCGTTTGTCTACGGTGAAGTGGAGCGGAAAACTGCATGGTTGGGAACCTCACCCCCGCCCCCTCTCCTTCGCTTCCGAGCAAAGGAGAGGGGAGAAATGCGCTGGGAGAAATGCGACGGGACGGTAGGGGCGCATTGCATGCGCCCACCCGATTCTCTCCTCAGTCCTTAGTCCTCACTCCTCAGTCCTTCGTTTCTGAGGACGTGCTCGAAATAGGGGATCGTGAGCCGAAGCCCTGTATCGAGCGCGATCGTCGGTTCCCATCCTACCAGCGTCCGCGCCTTCGTGATGTCCGGGCAACGGCGGTTCGGGTCGTCGCCTACCGCTGTCGGGCGATCCACAAACGAGACATCCCGGCCGGTCACGCGAACGATGGACTCGGCAAGGCTCTTGATCGTGCGCTCGTCCGGGTTGCCGAGGTTGATAACCTCTCCCTTTGCCCGCTCGCTCTCCATCACCGCCAGCAACCCGCGTACGAGGTCCGACACGTAGCAGAACGCCCGCGTCCGCTCCCCGCCGTCGTAGAGGGTCAGTGGCTCGCCACGAAGCGCCTGCGACAGCAGGTTCGGGATCACCCGCCCATCCGCGATGTCCATACGCGGCCCGTAGGTGTTGAAGATGCGCACGATACGAATGTCCTGCCCATACAACCGGTGATACTCCATCGTCAGGGATTCCGCGAACCGCTTGCTCTCGTCGTAGCAGGAGCGCGGGCCGACGGGATTGACGTACCCCCGATAGGTCTCGCGCTGCGGGTGCTCCTGCGGATCGCCGTATGCCTCGCTCGTGGAGGCGAGCAGCAGCCGCGCGCCCGTCGCTCTGGCGAGTTCGAGCAGATGATAGGTGCCGAGGCTGTTCGTCAGATGCGTCTCGATCGGATGGCCGCGATACCCCTCCGGGCTGGCGGGAGAAGCGAGATGATAGATGCGATCCAACGGGCCGGGATCCGGAAGGGGTTGCACGATGTCATGGCGCACGAAGGTGACGCCGGGCGCTTCACCGAGATGGGCGAGATTCGCCATCGTACCAGTGATGAGGTTGTCCCAGACGATTACCTGATCGCCGCGCGCGAGTAGTGCGTCGGTCAGATGTGACCCGATGAATCCCGCCCCACCCGCTACCAGTATCCGCACGCTCGCCCCTCTTCCACCGTTCATGGACTCAGCACTCAGCACTCGGCACTCAGCGCTCGTTATCCTACACGGGATGACGGCCCCTTGCGAGTGGCGCCGTTGTGCGCATCGTCGCGGGGGTAAGGGCTGGTTCAGTGGTGCGTCGTCGCCGCAGGGCGGGAGCGCGCCGTGACCCGTCGGGCAACCCCGACGCATCCGCCGACCAGTCGGGCGATCCGACACGAATGATAAGGATAGCGAACCAGAAACCGTAGGCGAGCATGTGCAGGAAATAATCCTGATCCACCATGCCATGCACCGTAAAATCCACGAGCGCGCCCGTCGCGCCGATGACGAGGGCGAAGCGGAGCAGATCGCCTTCCGCCTTGCGCCGCATCGCCACGCGCCAGCCACGCACCAGAAACGGGACGAGCGTGAAGATCAGCCAGGCGAGGCCAAGCAGGCCAAGACGGACATAGAAATCGAGGATCAGGTTGTGCGGGTGGGAGGTGAATCGCTCCTGCCAGGCATCCGGGCTGATATAGCGCGGGTACTGCGAGACAAACTGATCAAGGCCGACGCCCCACGCGGGATGATCGCGCAGCATTCGTGCCGTTGACGCCCAGATGTTGAGCCGCAACCCATCGCTGTTCGTTGTGGGATGAATGATCGAGGTGAATCGCTCGATCCCCGTCGCGAACGCCGCGACACCGATGACGGCGCACGCCGCGATATAGCCGACGATCAGTCGCCGGTTGCCCGTGGCGCAGAGGAGCAGGAGGAGCGCCGCTGCCACGCCGATATAACCGCCACGCGAGAAGGAAAGCCCGATCCCGCCGAGCATGACGATCGTCGCGGCGAGATAGGCCCATCTGCGCCAGGTGCGCGGCATGAAGAAAACATACGCCGCCGTGATTGGCACGATCCGCCCGAGATAGAGCGCCAGTTCGTTTGGATGGTGAAAGACGGAGCGGACGCGCCGCACACCCTCGACATCGAGGCCACCGCCGCGCGCGAACTGGAGATAGGCAATCAGCGAGACAATCACGCCGGAGATAATCACCGCGTCTATACCGAGCACCATCAATGGGAACATGATGCGGCGGCGCTCGCTCCCTTCGAGCAGAGCGGCGGCGAGCAGAAAGAACACGACCGGGAAGAGGATCGTCGTACGGAACTCGCGGATGCTGTCGCCACGAAACTCCGCGTCCGCGACGGTGAAGAGCGAGAAGAGGCCGAGGAAAAAGAGCGAGAGTGCCGCCCAGGTGCCGGGCTGCCAGAGAAATGCCGTCAGTTCCGCCGGAAAGGCGCGGATCTCTTCACGCGTCCACGTCTCCTCGACGACCGCCGCTGACAGATTACCAACGGCGGGCAGGTAGGCGGGGATCGCCGCCAGTGCGGCATGCCCGAAGGTCGCAAGGAGCGCCACACCAATCAGCAGCGCGGTGCGGTCGAGATGGAGGTGGGCGGCAGGTGACGTGACATCATGGAACGGAAAAGTGACCGGGATGACCATGACGGCGAGTGCGGGTCGCCGCAGGCCGATCAGCCCGACAATACCGAGCGGCAGGAGCGCGGCCAGCGTGGAGGGGACGAGGAAGAGCAGCAGAACCGCGCCGCCGAGCGGCCAGAGCAGCGGCTCCTGGTAAATCCCGGCAGCGAGGCGAAGCGCTCTGCTCATCGGGCTGCCCCGTCGTGCGGGATTGCTGCGGTACGCCGCCGGCGATTGCGACGGACCGCGTCGTCACACGCTCCGAATGTTTCGGCGATCACCGCACCGATCGCGCCCGCGCCGATCAGGATGACACCAAGCGTCAGGAGTGGCAGCACCCACCCGAAGGGCGCACGCCGCTGGACAAGGAAACTGCCGAGGCGCACCGTGCCACCGGCGGCATGCAACGTGACCGTATGTGGCCCGTCCGGCAGATTGCTGGCGAGGCGTGTCACGCCACTGACCGACGACCCAAGCGGTCGTGTACCGCGATCCTGCCCATCTATCGCGACCGTCACCATGCCACCCGTCCCAACCACTATCACCGCGAGATCGGTGCCGGTGAAGGGTACGGTGAGGGATGCGTCCGGCGCGCTCGTAGCAAGCATGGCGCTCGCACCGCTACCGCTCCGCTCCCAACCCGGCCCTGACTGGATAAGCGCGTCCGTCGCGGCGGTGCGGCCGGTGCGGAGCGTCTGGTTGCGGGCGAACTGGCGCACCGCGTCCCAAGCCGGGCGGGGCGTGAAATCGTAGTTGACGAGCGCGAAGTACGGCTCCGGTTTCGGCTGACCATAGGGGCCACCCGCCGGGTAGCCGAACGTGCCGGGCCGCTCCGCCCAACGGAAGCCCCAGACGAAGATTTCGCCCATCCACGGCCATTCCTGCTTCATCCGCGTCAGGCCACCAACGAGGTAGCGCGCCTGCGTCTGCTCATCCACATTCGGCCCCCAGATGCTTGGCTCGCCGTTCCACCCGCTCGGCAGGGAGTTGTAACCGAACTCGGTCGCCCAGACGGGCGTCGTCGTATCGCCGTAGCGCGTCATGATGTCGTGAACGAGGATCGGGCGGGAGACGTTGAAGCGGTCAGCGGAGAGGCGGCGGTCCGTTGGCGGTTCGCCGAGGCCATAGACATTGACCGCCAGCACATCGAACGATCCTTTCGCCCCCGCCTGATACATCTGCTCGTAGAAGGCGAGGTCGGAGATGCCGACGGGCGGCGTCGCTTTCGTCGGCGCCATCGCGGCGGTGACGACCGTCACATTCGGGTCGCCCTGCTTCGCCGCCTGATATGCACGCTTGAGCATATCGGTGTACTGCACAACATTGAGTTCGCCGCCCCATTCCTCGCTCAGGTTCGGCTCGTTCCAGATTTGCACGGCGGCAATTCTGCCCCGGTAATGTGTCGTGAACGCGCGCACGAAATCGCTGTAGGCGGTGAGATCGGTCGGTGGCCCTTTCTGGCACTTACTGGTGGGGTCGTTTGTCTGGCCGGACCGTGACCAGGTAGGCGCGTTATCGAGCCGCGCCGTGATCGCGATGCCATTGGCGGTAAGCATATCGACGATCTGATCGTATTTCTGCCACGAGGGCTTATTGTTAGCCCGATCCCAGTAGACGCCGCGTCCGTCCGGCTCCAGCTCGCACCACGAGAAGGCTTGGCGGACATTCGTCACGCCGCCCTCCTTGAGCATCTCCGCCGTGCGGCGGATATTGGCGGGATCCACCTCTTTATCGAGGAAGGTCTGCACGCCGACCGCCTTGCCCGGTATCATCGGCGCATCCGCCGCAGGCATCGTCGTACTGACGCCCCGATTCTCGTAGGTCGTCAGCGTCCGCGCCGCGCTCCACACGCCGAGCAGCACGACGAGCGTCAGCAGCGCCGCGACGATCCGCGCAGCACGATGGAGATGAGGAGGGTGTTGCTTCACGCGCTTCTAGTTCCTGTCAGTACCAAGCCGTGCATTCATCACCACGCAGGGTACCGCATCAGGCAATCCAGGCGCAATTTCACGCTCGGCTGATAGCACGAATCGAATGTCACGTTTTCAGTGCTGACCGGATTTGTTCAATTAGTCCTTCAATTTCGTTTTGCCAATGGCGTACATCATTTTCCGTCGCGCCCGTCAAGAGCGCTGAGGGATAGCGCGAATCCATGTAAAACAATGCAATCCGCTGACATGCGAGGCGATACCGTTCGAGCGACGATTCATACGGCACGGCGTCATCCAAGAGGACGCTCAGTGTATGGATGCGACGCAGGGCCCACCCGTTCGAGAGCAGAAAGGCTTTGAGGAATTTCTCGACCGATTGCTGGAGGAAGAATCCGGCAATCTCCGGGTCATTCTCCCGTAAAGACCTCTCGGCACGAACCAGATCCTTCTCAGCAATCGCCAACCAATCCGGCGGATAGAGCGAGTCGTTATGCTGCATAGAGGACTTCGCCCTTCTCAATAATCTCCGCAACGAACTGGTCACCAATCTGCAATCGTTGTTCGACTTCTTGCGGGGTGTAGATAAGAGGTTCAAAAGCGATGTGGCGATATGCGTCGCTTGTGAGGCGAATCACCGCCGTTACCCGATCAAAGGGGCGTTCAGGTGTCTCTTTGATAATCAGCATGTCAAGGTCGCTGTCCCCATGCGGCTCGCCATAGGCGTACGAGCCGAAGAGAATAATCTTCTCCGGCTGATAGTCCGCGACGAGCCTGCGGACGATCTCATTGAGCGTCTGTTCAATGCGCGCGTCCCGCTTCATCCGCTGGCTCCTCACGATCACCCACGTTGCTACGTTGCTGTTATCCCTATTGTACAACACGTTCCGATGTACACTGGCGTTCGCGTGTGTCCATTCACCCTCGGAAGGAAGGCTGCTCCATGACCGTCCATACACTCGACGATTCGCTGGACAATCTGCATGGGTTCTTCAGCCGCACGCTGCAACCCCGCCTGCGCATCGCCTCCGGCGATACGGTGATCTACCGGACGCGCAACGCCGGATGGAACGACATCCCGCCCGGCCAGCAAAAGCCGACGGGGCAACGCCCCGAAGGCGCGGGGCACGCGCTCTCCGGCCCCGTCTTCGTCGCGGACGCGGAACCGGGCGACACGCTGGAAGTGCGGATCAAGGAGATTGTGCCGCTCGATTGGGGCTTCAATGCGCACCGGCCCGGCAACCCGCAGTCGCGCGTCAAAGGGCTGCTCGGCGGCGAGCCGGACGATGTGCAGGCGCCCTATTTCCGCCATCTGCCGATTGATTGGTCCCGCCGCGCGAGTGCAATTCAGCCGGGAATTACTGTGCCACTCCATCCCTTCATGGGCATCTATGCCGTCGCGCCAGATGAGGATGGCCCGGTGCCCACCGCTTTCCCCGGTGCGTTCGGCGGCAACATGGATTGCAAGGAGTTGGTCGCAGGCACGACGCTCTATCTGCCCGTCTTCGTCCCCGGTGCGCTCTTCTCGACGGGCGACGGCCACGCCGCGCAGGGGGACGGCGAGGTGAATGTCACCGGCATCGAGGCGGGCATGGAGCAGGTCGAATTGCAGTTCGTCGTCCGCACAGACCTTTCTATCACACGCCCATGCGCTGAGACGCCGACACACCTGATCTTCCTCGGCTTCGGCGACGACCTCGATGCCGCGCTGCTTGTCGCCGCGCGGGACGCGATGCACTATCTCGTGGAAACGCGCGGCCTGACGTGGGACGAAGCATACAGCCTCGCCAGCATCGCGATTGACTTCCGCATCACCCAGGTCGTGGACGGCCCGCGCGGCGTTCACGCCATGCTCCCGAAAGAGATCTTCACGGAGCGACCACTAACGTTCGCTCCGGGGGCGGATTGATCGTGGCGGGACAGTTGCGGTCTTGCGCCCCTCCGGCGAGCGTGGGATGCTTCTTGTCGGTCTTGCGATAGCGAGAGAACGATGCGACAGGAGCACTCGAACATGCGGTACAAGCGACTGGGGCGGTCGGGGTTGAAGGTGTCGGCGGTGGGGTTGGGTGGGAACACGTTCGGGCGGTTCGCGGATGAGAAGGAGACGGCGCGCTGCATCCATACCGCGCTCGATCAGGGCATCAACTTCTTCGATACCGCGGATGCCTACAACAACGGTGTCTCGGAGGAGTTCGTTGGCAGGGCGCTGGCCGGTCGCCGCGAACACGCCATTATCGGTTCCAAAGTAGCGATGAAGATGGGCGAGGGGCCAAACGACCGGGGTCTCTCCCGCGCGCACCTCATGGATGGCGTGCATGCCTGCCTCCGGCGGCTCAACACAGAGTACATGGACCTGCTGCAAGTCCACGCGTGGGACGCCGAGACGCCGCTTGAGGAGACGATGCGCGCGCTCGATGATCTCGTGCGGGACGGTAAAGTGCGCTACATCGGCTGCTCGAACTTCACGGCGTGGCAACTCGTCTGGTCCCTCTGGACGAGTGACCGGCACAACCGCGCCGCGTTCGTCTCGGTCCAGCCGCGCTACAGCCTCGTGGACCGCTCAATTGAAAAGGAACTGCTGCCCGCGTGCCAGCAGTTCGGTGTTGGTATCATCCCGTACAGCCCACTCGCCGGGGGCGTCCTGACCGGCAAGTACGAAGAGGGCAAGGAACCACCGCCCGGCACGCGCGCCCACGGCAACGATCGTTTCGGCAATCAGCACGGCACACACCGCAATTTCGAGATCGCCCGCCGCGCCCAGCAGTGGGCGGAAGCGCGCGGCCATACTGTCGGCGAACTCGCCATTGCCTGGCTCGTCGCGCACCCGGAAGTCTCCAGCGTGATCGCCGGTGTCACCAAGCCGGAGCAGGTCGAAGCGAACGCGAAGGCCGCCGCGTGGGAATTAACGCCGGAAGAGGTTACGGAAGTGAGTGGGTTGACGGAGCAGGGATAGTTCGAAATAACACAGTTAGAGCGCTTTGCAGAAATGCAGCCACAGGAGTATCATGCAAGTCATGAAAGCATATTCCACTGATCTGCGCCAGCCTATCCTCGTCGCCGTCCAGGCGGGCAACGCCAAATCTGCCGTCGCTCG
>JALYUS010000507.1 GCA_030853625.1 Chloroflexota bacterium | reverse complement strand
GTGAGCACTCCCGACGTATAGAGCGGAGCGAAGTCCACCGGGACCTTGTCGCTCGCGTCCGGCCCCTGCCCGCCGCGCAGCACGAAAAGCGACTCCTCCTCAACCTTCTGCGCGATCGCACAGGGGTGTGGCACGACGCGGAGGATTTCCTCCATACGATCGGTCGCGTAGAGGTTGAGCGCGCAGCAGGCATCGAGGAGGAGCCAGGGATTGCCCGCGCTCATTGCCTCCCTCCGTCGCCGCTCACCGATTCTCCCCCAGCGGTAGTGCCGCGTCGGGGGAACCCTCGAAGACGAAGGGGAAATCCTCTGCGGTATCCTCGGCGAACCGTGCCGCAACCATTCGGCTTTCCAGCCGATCGACGCGCAGGAAGTCGGCGAACTGCTTCTCCGTGATCGCTTCCCGCTCGACGAAGGCCTCGATGGCGAGGAGGACATAGCGCACCGGCAAAAGCTCGTCGCGCACCGTGCGCGGGGTGAGGCCGAGAATATCCTGCGCCTCGCGCACCTTGAGTCCGCGTTGCTGGAAGCGATCCCACGTCCCTGATGGCACGAGGCGCAGCTCCTCCAGCCGTCGCATGAGTGCTTCGGCGGAGACGAAGAAATGGTACGCGATCGTCAAGATATCGGCGAGGGTGGACTTCCCGTTGCGGCTGCGCTTGACGTCGTTGAACTGCCGACGCAGGCCTGCCGCCGGCATAAGAAACGCCCGGGCGAAGGCATCCGCAGCACGTTCGAAGAGTGGGTTGCGGTTATACATCGCCTCCGCCGCGACCTCCGGCTGGTAGCGCCGCGTGAGGAAGTGGAAATAATCGTGCGCGAGCGACATGCGACGGCGTTCCTCGGGGTGGTTGCAGTTGATAGCGATGCAGCCACCGAACTCCTCTGTGTACGCGAACATGGCGGCGTACCGATGAGGTAGCGCCATATAGAAGACGCGCAGGCCGACACCGCTCTCCAGCATTTCGCGCAGATCGGGAATTGGGCCGTCGCCGAGGCCGAGGCGATTGCGCTCAGCGCTGGCGATGTCTTCCGCGGCCTGTTCCGGCGTGACGCCGTCGATCGCGTACGGCTCAGGATACCGGCGCGGCAAGGGGGCACCGCAGATTTCTTCGAGTCGGCGATAGTCCTCGCAGAGGCGCTGGAATGCGTAGAAATGTGGCTCGATCTCGTCGCCGATCGCCTTTCCGGGCGCGAACACGGCACGAAATTGCACCACGAACGACGGGGATGGGACACCGCGCCGGAGGAAGTCGCCGATGCTGCGCCCGAGGAGCGCCGCCAGTTGCACGAGTTCGCCGGGTTGGATGCGCCGCTCCCCTTTCTCGATCGCCGTGACCGTCGTCCGTGCCATGTCGAGCTGCGCAGCGAGGTCCGCTTGCGTGAGGCCGCGCTCCTTGCGCGCCTCCTGGATCCGCCTGCCGAGATCCCGTGGGTCAATCGTTTGCAGAATATCGGTATTCATGTCCTTCTCCTTCATGCGGCGAGCGTGCCTGATTGGCGCGGTTCGCCTGCGAGGAAGTCATGCCACTCGTCGCAATAGCATCGATAGAGTGCGACGAGCCCCGCTTCTCTACCCGCCGTCGCGTGCCCGAGGTCCGGGGCCGCTCGCACGGCGTCGACGAGCACCGGATATGCCCGCACCAGGGCGCGCCACGGGTCATTTTCCGCGAGGGCCTGTCCAAGCGTCTCCACCTGCGCACGCATGAGTTGCAACGGATAGCGCTGCTCGCGCGAGAGTGCCACCTCGGGCTGCGTGATGTCCCGCCAGTAGCGCGTCAGGCGGTCGGTGGCGGCGAGGCCCGCAGCGTGCAGTGCCTGTCGACGCAGGAGACAGGAGGTGCAGGTGCCGCACTGTGCGGTGCCCGCCAACCGCAGTGGGAAGCCGTCGCATGAGACAGAACAGCCGACGAGCGTCTCTATACCGAGTTCGCGGAGGCTCGTACACATCTCGCCCTTCGTCGTGAAGAGGAATGGGAGCCGGATCGCAAACGTCTGCCCCGTCGCGCGGGCGATGAATGCGCTCATCGCGACGAGGAGGTGCGGTGCGGCGGCGCGCGTGTGCTGCGCCCCGCGCTCCGCGCCGGTGTACGGCAGATTAATCGCGCCCACGCCGTTCTCGTAGACGGCGAGGTTCTCCGCCCCAGCCATGAGCGCCGCCGCTGCGCCGAGCGCGAGGAAGAGGAATCCGCGCGATCGTTGCGATGATTCGTCGTCGTCGTATGAGCGCCCGTTGCGGTGGAACCCGAGTGGAACGCTGACAGGGATCACACCGTCGCCGAGCCTTCTGCGCAACCCGCTCGCCGACTGCCGCTGCACGTTTGCGAGGCGTGGGTTGGTCACGGCGGAGACGAGCACCATGCTGCCGGTTGGCTGGGCGAGCCGATCGCGGCAGGCCCCGGCGAGCGAGTCCAGCCCGCCACTGAAGAGGGCGACCCGCGTCGGCTCGGCGGGAGGCGTAGGAAAGAGCGCGGGCTGGATCTCAGTCCGGCGCAGGGCACCGTCGCGCGGGACGAAGTGAAAGAGCCATTCGTCCTCGGTGAAGTCCCAGAGGAGCGCGCCGAGTGCCGCGATGAGCACCGGGTCGTTCCAACGATCCGGGTCGCGCACCGGCACCGTGATCTCGATGCGGCGCGCCCAGCACGCGATATCAGTCTGCGACCGCCGTGGCGAGAGCCGGTCGGCGAGATAGACCGCGCGGGCAACATCCATCAGATCGGCGAGTCCCGGAGGCAGCGTTGCGCGGAACGCCAGCCAGATCGGCGTGTCGTCAAGATAGCCGGCGATCCCTTGGGAGACGAATGCGGTGTCCATCTGAGCGGACACCTGCCCGTCGGGCGTGAACGCATAGCCATAATGTGGCAGGTCAGTGTCTCGCCCGTCCATGTCATCCCCTTTACAGCGCCATCTCGAGCAGTTGCTCGGTGGAGAGCCGTTCCCGCCGCGCATGTGGCGCCCGCACGGTGGCTCCGCTCGGATCGTCGAGGAGTCTGCGCGCAATCTGTGCCACCCGTTCGTCGGCGCACTCGTGGAATTGCTGGCCCCATCTGCCGATTTGCGCGGTGCTATATCCGGTCTCGTTAGCCAAATCGACGCGCAGATGGGCGAGGAGGCGGTATTCGATGATCTCATGGCAGAAACGACTCGTGATTGCTGACTCGCATGTCGTCGTGAGCGAGTCACCTTGGGCAATCTCCACGACGAGCCGTTGAGCCGCCGCTACTGCAAGGCGGACATGCAAATCGCCGCGCGCGGCCCGCACCGTGGAAGACAATTGCGCCAAAGCATCATCGATCGGATCACCAAGCAGTGCCGTTCGCACGATGGCAACCACCTCGGCGAGGTATGGAAGTCCGCCGTGCCGAAGATCATATGCGAGCGCCGTGATCACGGCGTCAGCAACCTCACAGACAGGGGCTTCGCCCACGGCCATACGATAGGGATCCCGCCACTTGCGCGCGACGGCGCGAGTGAAGATGTCTTTGTCGGTCATAGATAGCTCCTTCCATTCCTCTCCACGCATATCCTAACATAGAATCTGACAATGTCAATAATCAAATCGAGAGTATTGAAAGAAATGTCAGATCATGGGGCGCTTTGGCTCGCGGACCTTGGCCCCGGCGTCCTCCGTCGCGCGGGCGCAATCAGACGGCCAGATCGACCGCGCAGATCGTGGCGAGGGTGTCGTGCGACATCGTGGGGATGTACAAGGGCGGTGGTTGGTGGCGGTGGGGTCGGCGCCGGAAACGGCGGACGCGGCGAGCGTTGGGCAGGGCAGGTCTGCGTATTCAACCTTTCATGTCATAGCGAGGGAAACGATGCTCCGCGTTGCGTGATGGTCGGCCACACGTCGGCGTTGTACGTCTCTCGCCAGCGTAGATGCTCTGGCGTAAGCAATGGGTGCTCGCGCTCGTTGGGCGGGGGAACTCGGCGACGCAACGCCTCCGTCAGCTGCTCTCCTGGCCCCTCTGCCCACACCTCCAGAAGCAGATCGGTGAGCGGCGGCATGTCATTCACCGTCGCATGCTCAATTTCCGCGACGGAGAGGAGATGGTGTTCCCTGCTCACATCGTATGGCGGGTCCTTGTCGGCCCCCGAGACCGCCTGAAGTAGCGGCATCGCCAAGCCCCGCCACCACCATCGCTGTGCGTGGAAGTCCCCGAGTGTAACGATCGCATGGATAACCCGTCGCGGGTCATGTGCGAGCACCCCCAGCAAACGCGCGTCCCATTGGCGCATCATTCGCTCCTTCGCCGGCAACTTGCGGAGCGGCTCGACGACCGCCCGTTCGAGCATCTTTCCCAACTCCTCCACGTCGTTGCGCTCGGTGGTCCGCACGGATGGTTGCGCCGCCTTGACCTCGATGAGCAGTAAATCATCGCTGTAGACCACTACGAAGTCCGGTCCGAGTACCTCGCGCTTCCCGATCCTGTATGACGCTTCTGGAAGGATGAACGCGCCTCGAACCTTCGTGCTGAGGAGTTGACCCACGTACCCCTCGGTGGCGTGTCCCAAGGCGATGCGACCGTGATTCCCGTCTCTCCGTCGGTAATGGTCGCTGACATCGAACGTCGCTCCCTCGGTCGCCCGATGGAGGACCAGGAAAGGGATCGGCGCGATGAAATGCCTGGCGTCCATCTGCACGAGCGGGTAGGTGACGAGCGGATTGAACGCGAACGGACTGTCCGGGGCGATGCCTTCTCCTCGGAATGGCCGTGCGGCTAGTCGGCGATGCTCTTCCAGTGGCAGGGAGATGCGGCGCAGTACAGCCTCGACATCCGCGCGGCGGCACCATGATCGCCACGGCTCCCGCTCCCACAGCCACGCCAACTGATCCACGGTAAAAAAACGGTATGGGAGGGAAGTAGCGAAGAGGAAGTGGCCGATAGCGAGGAACTTCTCGTACGGCAGGCCGACCGCCGTGGTGAAGGCGTCGCCTAGTCTTTCTCCTATCCCGAGGTGTGCCG
>JALYUS010000515.1 GCA_030853625.1 Chloroflexota bacterium | reverse complement strand
CGCCCTCCTACGCGACGTATGACGATCTCCTCGCCTTCTGCGCGCAGGCCGCAAACCCGCTCGGACGGCTGATTCTCGCCATTCTCGGCCACACGGACGACGAGCGCATCGAACACAGCGATGCGATCTGTACGGCGCTGCAACTGACCGCCTTCTGGCGCGACATCGCACGCGATTACACGCGCGGCCGCATCTACGTCCCGCAGGAGGATATGCACCTCTTCGGCGTTTCCGACGGCGATCTCGCGCAGGCCGTGGCACGCCACCGCGCCGACACGAATATCCGCGCGATGGTCGCCTTCGAGGTCGAACGGGTGCTCGAACTGCTCCACCACGGCGCGCCGCTCGTCACGATGCTGCGGGGGCGGGTGCGCCTCGATTGCGCGCTGCTGATTTCCGACGCCCGCGCGATGCTCGCCGCGATCGTCCGGCAGGGCTACGACCCCTTCGTCACCCGCCCGCAACTCTCGCGCACCGCCCGCGCCGGTATGCTCTTCGGCGCGATGCGCTCGATCAGCGAAGAGACGCTACACAGCCGCTAACCCGGTTCATTCCCATGTCCGCTCGAAGGCAAACTCCTGATTGACAACCCGGAATCCGGCGGACGTATAGAGCGCCAATGATGCCTCATTTCCACCGTGGGAATAGACGATTGCGGTTTGCGCTCCATGCGCCTTTAGACGGCGCAATCCTTCATAGACAACCGCCTTGCCGATCCCCTGTCGGCGGTATGCCGCCCGCGTCCCGACCGGCTCGAACTCGCCCGTCCGATTGGCAGGATCGAGCCAGCAGATGCAGTAGGAGGCGAACGCGCCATCCGGCATGACCGCGACGATGTCCAGGTCGGGCAGATAGCCGGGCACACGGCGCATCCGCGCATACGAATCGCGCGTCACCTGCGATCCGGTCCAGACCTCGCGATGGAGCGCGACCCGTTCGGGAATCTCCGTATCGTCCGCGAGCGGGCGGATCATCGTGCCCGGTGGCAGTGGCACATCCGGGATCGGCGTATCCAGATCGCGATGCATCACGCGGAGCACATACGTGTCCGTACGGACGAAACCGTGGCGATGCAAGAGCGCGATGCGCCGGGCGTCGGTCTCCAGTGCGTACGTTGTGAACGCGTGTGTGGCTCCATCGTCACCCGGCACACTCCACTCGGCGGTGATCCACGTCAGCATCGCTTCTTCGAGTGCCGCGTCATCGTAGGCGCGCGGGTGGAGTTGGAGCGTCGCGGACACGCCAGTATCGCGCCACGCGAAGCCGAGGAGCCCAGCATCGTCGGACCAAAGGCGGATATTCGCGGCCGGATCGAAGGTGTCGCTGCGGAACATCTGCCATCGCACATCACCGACATGCCACTGGCCCGGATGGCGCGCGTCTCCATTCGCTGCGGTGACGAGATCGAGGAGGGGCTGCATATCGGTCGGTGGATTGAATGGCCGTGACGGAAACGGCCCTGTGTCGTCTGTCATTGCTCCTCCTCGATCACAAAGAGCGCCGTCCGCTTGCGACAGACCGAACGCACGGCTATTCTCTCAGCGCGGACACGGCCGCGCAGAGGAACGATACCACAATGCCCGATGACCACCCGATAACCGAGCGCCGCAAGGCCGAACATCTGCGCATCACGCTCGACGAGGATGTCGCGTCCGGCCTCACCAACGGCTTCGAGCGGTATCGTTTCGTCCACCAGGCGCTACCGGAGTGCGACCTCGACGCCATTGATACCCGCCAAACCTTCCTCGGCAAGACGCTGCGCCTGCCCTTACTCGTCTCTTCCATGACCGGCGGGACGGCGGAAGCGACAGCGATCAATCACCGCCTCGCGGCAGCGGCGCAGGCTGCCGGGATCGCCCTCGGCGTCGGCTCGCAGCGGAGCGCGGTCGAGCAACCGACGCTCGCCGCCACCTTCCGCGTGCGTGATGCCGCGCCGGACATCCTGCTCTTTGCGAATATCGGTGCGGTGCAACTGAATCGCGGGTACGGCGTGGATGAGTGCCGCCGCGCGGTCGAGATGATTGGCGCGGACGCCCTGATATTGCATCTCAACGCCTTGCAGGAAGCGCTACAACCGGAAGGCGACCACCAGTGGAGCGGCCTGCTCGCGCGGATCGAGGCGGTCTGCCGCGCGGTCGGCGTGCCGGTTGTCGCTAAAGAGGTTGGCTGGGGGATCGCGCCGCCCATCGCCCGGCAACTGGCGGACGCGGGCATCGCGGCGATTGATGTGGCGGGAGCGGGCGGCACCTCATGGAGTCAGGTGGAGATGCACCGC
>JALYUS010000490.1 GCA_030853625.1 Chloroflexota bacterium | reverse complement strand
ACCGGCCACGCATGGAGCACGTTGTACCCATCCACAATCAGCAGCGGCTCACGAGTCATAGCGAAACCGGGAACGAACCGCAGAGACGCAGAGAACGCAGAGAAAAGAAAGAGCAGAAAGAAGGATTCTATCGATACCCGATCCTTCCCCTCGTTCCCTCTCTGCGTTCTCTGCGTCTCTGCGGTTCAAACGTTTTCGGTCTCGGTGATGGAGGAGACGAGGTCGGACATTGCCTCGTCTTCCATGCGCTGGCGGACGACCTCATAGAGCAGGATCGAACCGGCGGTGGCGGCATTGAGCGAGCCGACCTTGCCGACGAGTGGGATGCGCACCGTCAGGTCGCATGTCTCGCGGAGGAGGCGGCCAATGCCTTGCCCCTCGCTACCAATAACGAGGACGAGCGGCCCGGTCAGGTCCGCCGACGCGGGCGGGACGGCATCGGGCGCCGCTTCCGCCGCGATCACCCATGCGCCCGCTTCTTTCGCCTGTTCCACCGCCCGCACGAGATTCGTGACGACCGCCACCGGCAGATGTTCGACCGCGCCCGCACTCGCGTTGACCACCGCCGGCGTCACCTGCACCGCCCGATGCTCGGGGATGACGACGCCCGTCACGCCCGCCGCTTCCGCCGTACGCAGGAGCGTGCCGAGGTTCTGCGGGTCTTGCACCGAATCGAGAACCAATAGCAGCGCGTTCGGGTTCTCTCGCGTCGCGGCGAGCAGGTCGTCGTAGTCGGCGTACGGATACGGGCCGACTTCGAGGATGGCGCCCTGATGATTGACGCCGGGCGCGCGCCGTTCGAGTTCAGTGCGCGAGACATACTCAACTTCGACGCCGCGCGCGCCAGCGAGTTCGGCCAGATCAGCGACCGTCTTGCGGTCGTCAGTCCCCTCGGTCAGCAGGAGCAAGCGACTCTTGCGCCGCCCCGCACGCAGCGCTTCGGCAACCGCATTGCGGCCGTAGAGTACATCGCGATCAACGGCGACTTCGCCCCCATAGCGATAGGCGCGACGGCGTTCGAGCGGCGTCGGGCCGGTCGGCGCCGGAGAACGCGGCAAACGTACCGGGGCGGACGAGGCAGCGCCACGGGAGGGGCGCATCTCGCTCCGTTCGGTACGGCGCGGGGCGAGCGGGCGAGCAGAACGTTCATCCTGCTCACGCCGCTCCCCTTGCGCGGTACGTTCGGCGCGACGCTCCGCTGCCGGGCGATTCGCCCAGGGCTTGTTCGCCTTGCCGCTCTCGCGTGTCGGTCGCTCCGCCCGTCCCGGCTGTGCCCGCCCCTGCCGCGCGAACCCGTCGTCAGGGCTGGCAGAACGAGGTGGCCGACGGTCATTATTGGTGGGAGCAGGCTTTCCAGCCTGCCCTTCCTCAGTCTTCAGTCCCGCGCCACGATCCTTGCGCGGCGGGCGGGCGGTACTATCCTTCGTCTTGCGCGGCGAGAAGGGTTGCTGGCTGGTTTTCCCGCGCTGCGGCCCACCCTTCCAGGGTCCACTGGACCGCCCGCTCGCGCCTTTACCCTTTGCCATGATACACCTAACCCCCAACCCCTTCCCTAAAAGGAAGGGGTGACGCATCGAAAAATTTCGTGTCTATCCTCTAACACCCGAAACCCGCAGAGGCTTGCTCCCCTTCCTTTTAGGGAAGGGGCCGGGGGTTAGGTCCCGTCCGTCCAACGCCAGCTCGTGCCCTGCGCGTTGTCTTCGAGCGCGACACCGAGCGCCGTCATGCTATCACGAATCGTGTCCGCGAGTTGCCATTGCTTCGCGGTCCGCAAATCGCGCCGTACCTGCAAGAGCAATTCGATGAACGGCTCCGCCGCCTGCCCACCATCGTTGGCAGACTCCGCTTCCGGTCGCAAACCGAGGACCATCATCAGTGCGCGCAGTTTCGCCTGCGCCGCCGCAACATCCCCCGTCGCTGCCCCTTCGTCCTTCGCGCGGTTGATGGCGCGGGCGAAATCGAACAGGGCGGCGAGCGCGTTCGGCGTGTTGAAATCATCGTCCATGGCGGCGCGGAACTGCTCCTCCGTGCCCGCCGCGACGCTGGCAAGCGGTGCATCGGCGGAAAAACCCGCCCCGTCCACAGCCGCACCGCTGCTCCCGCGCAGTGCCGTACGGAGCCGGTCAAGCCCCTTCGCCGCCGCGTCGTAAATCTCCTCGGTATAGGTCAGCGGCGTGCGGTAGTTCGCGGAGAGAACCATAAAACGCAGAATATCCGCACCATTGCGTCGTGTGAGCAGATCGCCAATCGTGACGAGGTTGCCGAGCGACTTGGACATCTTAATGATCTCGCCCGTCGCCGTATCCTTCATCTGCAAGAGGCCGTTGTGGACCCAGTACCGCGCGAAGGGTTGGACGCCGAGCGCCGCCTCGCTCTGGGCGATCTCGTTCTCGTGGTGCGGAAAGATCAGGTCCGCGCCGCCGCCGTGGATGTCAATCCGCTCGCCCAGATGCCCTTTGATCATCGCGGAGCACTCGATATGCCAGCCAGGTCGCCCCCCGCCCCACGGCGAGTCCCATGCCGGCTCGCCGGGCTTGACGCCCTTCCAGAGGGCGAAATCCATCGGGTCTTCCTTGCGCTCGTCCACCGCGACGCGCTCGCCCGCCCGCATATCCGCCAGCGAGCGGTGCGAGAGTTTGCCGTAGCCATCGAACGAGCGGACGCGGTAATAGACATCGCCGTCCATCGGGTAGGCGTTGCCCCTGTCAATCAGCGTCTGAATCATTGCATGGATGTTGCCGAGTTCCTGCGTCGCACGCGGGTAGACCGTCGCGGGCTTGACATTGAGCGCGGCGGTCTGGCGTAGCCACTGATCAATGTATTCCTCAGCCAGTTCGTTTGGATCGCGCCCCTCGGCGTTCGCGCGGTTAATAATCTTGTCGTCTATGTCCGTGAAGTTCTGCGCGTGCTTCACGTCGTATCCGGAGAATTCGAGATAGCGCCGGATGACATCGAAAATCATCGCGCTCATCGCGTGGCCGATATGGGCGTCCGCGTAGACGGTCGGGCCGCAGACGTACATCCGCACCTTGCCCGGTTCGATCGTCTCGAACGGTTCTTTCTCCCGCGTCAGGGTGTTATAGACGTGTAGTGTCATGCAACCGTTCGCCTCCTCGTGGCAATCTCGTTCGTGTCGCGCTCCTCGAGCGCGGCCAATCGCTCTTCCAATTCCCCGATGTGGGCATGCAACGCCTTGATTTCGTCCCCTTCGGGATCAGGCATCTGTTCCAATCGCCGCGTTTCGCCGGTATCGGGATTGTGGTAGCGGATCGCCTTCGCGGGGACACCTGCCGCCGTCGTGTGCGGCGGCACATCGTTGACTACCACCGCGCCCGCCGCGACGCGCGCGCCGTCGCCCACCGTGATTGGGCCGAGCACCTTCGCACCCGCGCCGATCACCACGTTGTTGCCGACCGTCGGATGCCGCTTGCCGCGCTGGAAGCGCGCGTTACCGAGCGTGACGCCCTGATAGAGCAGGACGTCGTCACCGATCTCCGCCGTCTCACCGATCACGACACCCATACCGTGGTCAATCGTCAGGCGATGACCGAGGCGCGCGCCGGGATGAATCTCAATGCCCGTGATCCAACGATTGAAATGCGAGACGAGGCGCGGCAGCACCGGCACCTGCCGCAGATAGAGCCGGTGCGCCAGCCGGTGCAAAACAACCGCGTGGAAGCCGGGGTACGCGAGGATGATTTCCAGCGTGCTCTTCGCCGCCGGGTCTTTATCGTAGAAGGCGCAAATATCTTCGCGAATGCGGTCAAACATCGGGCATGCTCCTATCGGCACGTCCCGGTCGGCAAAAGCGCCGACCGACGGGTACGCTGAGTGGGCAGCGACCGTATCGTACGGCGCGCTCCCCTCACCGACAGAGGCAACACCCTCCCGCGCTGCGAAACGCGGCCAGCGGTGGGTAGCGCAACTGGAAGAGCGGCGCGAGGGCCGCCATCCGCGTCGGCAGCATCAGGACGCCGCCGCCGGTGTGGCGGGCTTGGGCTTCTCCGCCGACTTCTTGATCTCCGCCGTCGTCTTCGTCGTCGCTTCGCTCACCGCTTCCCTGGCGCTCTTGGTCTCGGCCGTCGCCCCGTCGTTCTTTTCGGCGGTAGTGGTCGCCGTCGCGGCCTCCGGCGTTTTGGCCTGTGCCTTGTCACTTGGTGCGGTCGCGCGGCTATCGGTCTTGTACCAGCCGGACCCCTTGAAGATCACCGGAGCGGGCTGCATAATCCGCCGAACCGGCACGCCCGTCTCCGGGTCCGCAACGAGGCTGTCATCGTTGAACCCCTGGCGGATCTCGAATCGGCTCCCATCGGGTCGTTCATAGACATAAATTGGCATCCGGTTTCACATCCTCCAATGCATGAAACAGTGCGGGATCACTCTCCCCATTGCTCTTCAACGCGATAGTGTAGGGGCGATATTCCCCATCCGCAAGCCATAAACGCGCAAATCTTTTCCCGACTATGTTGGGCGATTAAGTCGTGTATCGGACGAGGAAAGTTGCGCGTTCCCACCCCGCCCGGCGAAGCGACCGGGGCGGAAGAAGTAGGCGTGGCTCTTCGGGTCGAGATCCTCAGAGCGGCGGGGGCGCACGGTACCGTCGCTGCCTTCGTCCGTGATGAGCCGTGCGACCATCTCCCCAACAGCGGGGGCGAGCGCGAAACTATACCCGCCCATGCCGACCGCGCAGTAGTATCCCTCGACGCCTTCGACCGGGCCGATCATCGGATACCAATCCGGCGAGACATCGTGCGAAGTCGCCCATGCGGCATGAACGGTCGCCGTGGCCAGTTCGGGGTAGCGGCGACGGAGCGCCGTCTGATATTCAGGAGCGGCGGATGCATCGGTGCGCGGATCGTCCCAGCCGGGCGGCACGACATCCTCCGCGACCGCGCCAAGCGGGCCAACGAGCGTGAGGCGAGGGCCGCTCGGTCGCATCACCGCGCCGCCGACGAGATCGAGCGTAATCGGGTGCGCCATGCCGAATGCGGGCGGATGGCGCAGGACGACACCGAGATAGCGATACGAGAGCACCGGCAGCGCGACGCCAACCATCTCACCGACCGCCGGACCCGACAAACCACCCGCATTGACGACGCAGCCCGTACTGACGTAGCCGCCATCGGTAAGCACGCCCGTGATCCGCCGGTTGCCCGGCGCGCCATCTGTATCCACGTTGAGAATACGAATACCCTGCCGTATCTGCGCCCCAAGCTCCCGCGCGCGGATGGCGAACGCCGCTGCGGTTTGCACCAGATCACCGTACCCGGCTTCCGGCTCGTATGCGACGGCGGCGACGCCATCCAGATTAATGCGCGGTTCGACCGAGCGGACCGCATCGCTCGTCGCGAGCAGTTGCACCGCGCTGCCGAGATGGGTCGCGACGCCGACATTCGCTTCGAGCATCTCCTGCTCGCCTGCCGGGACGAGCACGAGCAGGCCGGTACGGGTAAAGGCCGCCGCGCCGCTCTCCTCCTCGAATTGCTCGTAGAGCCGCACCGAGCGCCGCGCCATCGAGACCATCACGCGATTCGCGTGGTAGGTGCGGACAATGCCGAACGCGCCCCGCGTGGTGTTGCCTGCCGTCATGCGCTGGTCAAGCAGCAGGATATTACGCACGCCCCGCCGCGCGAGTGCATAGGCGATAGAGGTTCCCATAACGCCGCCGCCAATCACGACGACATCCATCTCAATCGTGGCCATCCCTGCCGGTTTCCCTTCCCCACGCGTTTCCCCATCGGCCGCCAACCCGCCGCACCTACGGACCCACGGCATGGTCGGTCATTGATATGCTGCCATCATATGCGCTGTACGACCACTTGGGGAGGGGGTTTCGGCAGAGATTTCGGATACTACGGATGCGAGTTTGTGTGGCATCGAAGATCGCAGAATATTTTCGTGACGAAGATTGTTCGAA
>JALYUS010000487.1 GCA_030853625.1 Chloroflexota bacterium | reverse complement strand
AGCGCTCGTCAGTTTCGTCGGTTGCGATGCGACGGTCCGCCCACGCGTCCCGGTCATCGAGAGAAGAGCCGTTTCTGTCTACCTCAGGCCAGTGCAATCCGCGTCGCGATGATCAGCCAATCCGGCCGTGTGTTCGGCACTGGTCTCCACCTGACTCCTGAGCGGATTCTTCCCGGCCCTTGGGTCACGTAATCGGTGTTCTGTGCCCATTGGTACGGCTGCAATGGCGGCTTTGAACGCGCCCGAAAGGAGAGTGCATCCACACGCGCTAATATAGCGGTATAATACTTTCATGACGGCCGATGTGAAGGATACAACCAAGTTCATGTATTCGGCATTGAGGAAAGGGCTCTTCGCCAGCCTTGGTGACGCGCGTCCACGCGCCGTCTTGCGACCGCAGCGCAATGTTCTGCGCTCTGCAGGCACACTACACTCACCGGCATCGTCGGCCGCCGCATGGTTCTCCCGTCTGCCGCGCCGCTCGTCAGCGGCTTCCCGCGAGCAGAAACCGTTGCCGCAGCAACGGGAATCCCGCTCGCCCGTATATACTTCGTTTCACCAGATTCAATCGCGTGACCTGTCCCTCGATCTGCCCGCTGCTCCATGCAGAGGTGACTGCCGCCTCCACTGCGGCAGAGTCGCGTCGGAGCCTCGGCGGCAAACGCGCGCCACTCCCGCAGATCGCTCGTCTCCGCTGCGATGAGCCATGCCGTCATCGCTGGCTGATCACGGCTGCGCGCAGCCGACAGACCCCTAAGCGTGCATGCTGTTCCCTTTCGTCAAGGGTACTCTCTATGCGAGGGCTGATATGGCGAGGCGACCGTGGCGGGCGAGGACCCGCGCGGTGAACACGATAATGAACGCCGCGACGGTGATGGTGGCGAGTTTCTCGAACCCCCCGCCGCCCCCGCCGTGGGAGCTGAGTCTGCCGAAGGCCGCCAGGAAGCCCATCTCCAGCACGGCGGTGCCGACTGCGGCGAGATCCCAGCCCCGCCAGCCCGGTTCGCGATGCAACCGGCGCGCCAGTACGAAGAGGCCAACGACGGTGGCGATCAGGCTCGTGTAGGAGACCGCGTTGTGGATCAGGCCCGCATGGAAGATCCCGGTGGCGATCAATGCAAAGCCGCTGAGGACGCGCGATGCCGGGTACCAGACTGCGGCGGGACCGGGGGTGAGGGCGGCGCGCCAGCCGATCGCGGAGACGACAATCAGAATGCCATAGATGATGAAGTTGCTGATCTGTACCCACGCGGCGGGGCCGAGGGCGAGCGCGCTGATCGGTTCGGCTAGCGTATTGTAGCCCGGGCGCAGCGCACCATCGAGGAGATAGATCACCGGGAAAAGCACCGCGCCGACCAGGCCAGCGCCGAGCAACAGGCGGGAAGCCAGTGAGATCGTGGCCGCGTCGCTACGGGCCGTGGGAATGGTACCGGCAGGGGTGCGCGACACGGGCGGATCGGGAGACGGGTTCGCGAGGGATACTCGATTGGTGGCTTGCATGACATCCTCCTTGGTATTGCGCCCGTAAGGTTGATGTCGTAACCTTACACCATCTATATTGGGCTTGTCAAGGGCCGGCGATCGGCATGGAGGAACTGATGACCGCACGAACGAACAGTCTTGAGCGGGACGGGGCAACCGTAGCCGCGCCCGCAGCCGGACGCCGCCGCTACCCGCGCGGCCAAGGCCACCGCCTGCGCGAAGATCTCATCCAGGCGGCCGGCGCTCTCCTGGCCGAATCCGGCGACGCGCGCGACCTCTCGCTGCGTGCGGTGGCCAAAAAAGTGGGCGTCGCGGCCCCCTCGATCTACCGACACTTCCCCGATGTCGAGCATCTTAAGGTCGCCGTCGTCGAGCGCTGTTTCGCCGCGCTGGCCCAGGCCCGGGCGGATGCCGCCGCAGGGATCGACGACCCCGCCGCAGCCCTGTTGGCCCGGGCGCGGGCCTACTGCCGCTTTGCCCTCGCCCACCCCGGCGACTACCAACTGATGTTCGGTCCCGATCCCGACCTGCCGGCCGCCCTGATCTACGACGCCGGGCAGTCCCCCGGCCGGGCCGCCTTTCACAACCTCGTCCAGAACATCCGCGACTGCCAACTCGCCGGCGCCGTTCGCACCGACGCGGACCCATTCGAACTGGCCATCGCGATGTGGGCCTTCGAGCATGGCCTGGTCACGCTCCGGTTGAGCCGACCGCACTTCCCCTGGCCTCCCCTCGATGACACCCTCGATCTTGCCCTGCGCCACTTGCTCGATCTCGCCACTGGCCCGCCCCGCCGTTAACCGTGCCGCCCGGCATCCTCAGCAACCACTTTTTCACCGGGGAGGAGTTAGAGGTGTCGGACCAGCGCGTCAGTATTCGACCGGGCGCAGGATATTCGTCACCCCACCATCCGCGAGGGGCGTCACCACCCAGAGGTGTTCGCCCTGCGCATCATTGTCCAGAGAGAAATCGCTGAGTAGCGTCCCGCCCCCGTTCCCTGCCAGATCGATCGCCAGCACCGACTCGGCTGACGCGTCTACGGCATCACAATCACACCGCGCGCGACCTCGCCGCGGCGCAGGAGGTCGAAGCCCTCATTGATTTGATCGAGTCGGTAGGTGCGGCTAATCAGCGGATCAATGTCTATTTTGTGGCTGGCATAGAGACCGACAATCTTCGGGAAATCGACACGCGGCCGTGCGGAGCCGTAATAGGAACCACGGAGCACCTTCTCCTGCCCGGCGAGCACGCGCGCATCCAGATGCACCTCTTCACCGTCCGGGGCCATGCCGACAATCGTCACCGTGCCGCGCGGGCGGGCCGCATCCACCGCCTGCCGGATCGTCGCGCCCAAGCCGATCGCTTCAAAGGTGTAATCGGCGCCGCGCCCGGCGGTGAGCGCCCGTACCTGCTGCACCGGGTCACTTTCGCTCGCATTGATCAAATCCGTCGCGCCGAACCGCTGGGCGTATTCCAGCTTGTTCTCGCGCACATCGATGGCGATGATGGTGCTCGCCCCCGCCAGCCGTGCGCCCTGGATGACATTCAGCCCGACGCCCCCACAGCCGATCACCGCGACCGAACTGCCCGGTTGCACCTGCGCCGTGTTCATCACCGCCCCGACGCCTGTCATCACCGCGCAGCCGATCAGCGCGGCAGCGGCCATCGGGAAGTCGTCCGCAATCGGAATCAGTTGCTCGGCGAGCGTGACGGAGTACTGCGCGAAGGAGCCCATCCGCGCCATCTGGTAAATCGGCTGCCCGTTCTTCGACAACCGCGTCGTGCCGTCCGGGAAGGCGCCGGCGGGGCCGTTGCGCCCTTCGCAGAGGACCGGGTGACCCTGATGGCAATAGAAGCACTCGCCACAATTCGGGCGGAAGGAGAAGATCACGCGCTGCCCCGGTGCGACGTGCGTGACGCCGGCACCGCATTGCATGACGGTCCCGGCAGCCTCGTGGCCGAGCACCTGCGGCAGCGGGCTCTGCCACTCGCCGTCAATGATGTGCAGATCACTGTGGCAGACGCCCGTCGCGTTCACCTTGACGAGCACTTCGCCAGGGCCAGGATCCGCGAGGTCGAGTTCCTCGATCACCAGGGGGGAATGATCCGCGTACAGGACCGCCGCCATCGTCTTCATCATCTCGCTCCTTCTCGCCTTCACGATGACTGTTCGGGGTCGTTTGTACCACCGATCATGGAATCGAGCCATCAGTGGCGCCATCTCGGTCCGAGAGCGGGTCCGCCTATTCCAACAGCACATAACGGGCGTTCTGTGCCGTTTTGTTGCTCTACTTGCTTCCGAAAAGAGTCGACAACTCGTGATTGACTACCGTTTGTTATGGTTAGTGTCAGGCTGTTCTAATCCCGGCAAACGAACGTTTTCTGAACCACCCCGAGCAGCGTTCGGTAGCGTCGGTTTCCCCAGTGTTCGTGGTCTCATTACCCGTCTCTGTATCACTGTCTCAGTTCAGTGTTGACGAGATGCCTTCTAAACCGCCTTCTCCCTCTGCGATCAGGCAGCCTGCGTCCGCCCGACCACCCCGTCGGCAAGCGGACCGGCATGCTCCCCCATC
>JALYUS010000481.1 GCA_030853625.1 Chloroflexota bacterium | reverse complement strand
CGAGCGAGGCAAAGATGGCGAGCGCCTGCGCGTGGTACCGCTCGGCCTCGAAGGGCTGGCCCGCGAAGATCGCGAAGTTCCCCAGCCGGTTAAGGCTGTGGGCGGTCGCGGGGGCATCACCCTCCGCGTCGGCAAGCGCCAGCGCCTCCTCCGCATAGCGCAACGCCTTCGGGTG
The DNA here is from genome assembly GCA_030853625.1 of Chloroflexota bacterium. Taxonomy (GTDB): domain Bacteria; phylum Chloroflexota; class Chloroflexia; order Thermomicrobiales; family JALYUS01; genus JALYUS01. The sequence goes on along the minus strand of JALYUS010000481.1, from coordinate 1,961 downwards.
ATCGCCCTCGCTCCATGATGCGCTGAGCCGCATCATCGCCTGCCACTGCGCCGCACGGTCCCCCGCCGCGCCCGTCGCGAGGGCAATTTCGTAGTCATGCCGCGCCTGCTTGCGATCGCCAATCCATGCATATGCCTCGCCACGCAACAGCAATATCTCGGTGCGTGACACGCGCAGGCGCTCCGCCGCAATCAGCGCGCGCGAGCAATGCTCGATTGCCGCTTGCGGCGTGTAGAGCGCCTGCGCCTGCTCTCCCGCGCGCCGACAATGGATGAGCGCCTGCTCCCACGCGCCGGCAGCGTAGTAGTGCTAGCCGAGTTCATCGTCCGACGGGGCGGGCCAGTCGCCCGTCTGGGTCGCGAAGACGCGCGCGATGCGGCGGTGCTGCTGCCGCCGCTCGGGTTCGAGGAGCCGGTGATAGATCGCCTCCCGCGTGAGCGCGTGCCGGAAGGCGAAGACGGCGCGCGCCTCGATCCGTTCCTCGATGACGAGGTGCGCGGCCACCAACTGCCGCAGCACGCCAATCAGCGCCGCCTCGTCCAATCTCGTGAGGTGACGCAGCAAGTCGAATGAGAAGCGCCGTCCGATGGCCGCCCCCGCCTCCGCGACTGTCCGGGCGTCGCGGTCGAGCGCGCCGAGTCGCCGCGCGACGGTCTGCGCGACGACCGTCGGCACCTGCCCGGCAATGATCCCGTCCGCCCCATCCCACCGTGCCTGGTCCGCAGTCTCCTCGACCAGGGCGTGCAGGAGTTCTTCAACGAGAAACGGGTTACCCTCGGCGCGGGCGTTGATGGCGCTGACGACGGGTAGCGGGAGTGGGCTGTCCGCCGTTGCCGCGATCATCGCCGCGACATCCGGTTCAGTCAGCGGGGCGAGAGCAAGGCGCGTGACGAACCGTCCACGTGCGAGTGCGCTGAGCCAGGCGGCAAGATCATCTCCCGGCTCGTCGCTCCGCGCGGTAGCGAGCAGGAATGTCCGCGCGCTCGCGAGCCGACGCGCCAGCAACTGGATGAGATCGAGGCTGGTCGCGTCCGCCCAATGCAGGTCTTCGAGCACGATGGTGAGCGGTGTATCACGCGAGAGTGCGAGGCAGAAATGGACGAACGCTTCGAATATGCGTCGCTTCTCATGCTCCGGCGGCAGGGTAGCGACCGGTTCATCGCCCGTCATGCCGAGTTCCGGGACGAGCCGCGCGAGGACGGCGCGGTCCTGCTCCGCAATCGCCGCTGATGCGTCGCTGCCGCCCCGATGAAGCAAAAACCGCACGGCATCGAGAAAGGGAGCGTAGGGGCAATCGCGGTCCTGCTCCTGACAGACGCCGATTATCGTCTGGAATCCGCGCCAGCTCGCGGTCCCCATGAGCGCGCAGGCGAGGCGGCTTTTGCCGATTCCCGCCTCGCCGGAGAGCAGCAGGACCTGACCGCGCCCCGCTGCCGCCTCAGTCAGCAAGGCCGCCCCACACGCCAGTTCGCGCTCGCGACCAACGACGACAGGGCAGATTCGCGACGGTGATCGCGCCATTTCTACGATCCTCAAAAGAAGCGAAGGGAGGCGAAAGCAATGCGCGCAGTATAGCCGCTGTCGCGAGCATTGCAACGCGGCACGTACATTGTGCTTCAATGGAGGCCGTTTCCTAACGCATAGATCGCCCTCCCACAGATGAGCGAGCACCCGTTTGGGGGCGCGGATCAGCTCCGGGCGTCCCGCCTGGTGGGCGGCGAGCGCGACCACGCAGAGACACAAAGAGCGCAGAGGACGCAAAGAGGGGAAGAAAAAAATAGGAATAAGGGGAGTAATGCGTCTCACCGATACTCCTTCATCCCTCTTTCTCTTTTCTGCGCTCTTTATGTCTTGTATGTAGGAGGCTGGCGTAGAATGCTCCACGCAAGCCCGCGCACCGTGAGCCTGTTCCGCGTCCAGACCTGCGAGGTCGTCGCAGAGATCAAGCCCGCGCGGGTGCG
>JALYUS010000470.1 GCA_030853625.1 Chloroflexota bacterium | reverse complement strand
ACCGCCCTCGCGGAAGAGGCAGAGCGGCAGGGGGTAAGCCTCAACGATCTCGTGTCGGGCGCTCTTGCCATCGTTGCGGCGCGCGGGTTCGATCAGATTGTCCGCAATACCGAAGGGCGGTGACGTGTTGAGCGGACACACCCCGTGGTCCGAGATTCGACGCCGAGGTTACTCCCGAAGAAGGGGCCGAGATTGCCGAGGAGGCGCGCGTAATGCTGCGCGAGAACGTAAGTCGCGAGGGCGGCAGTCAGTTGTCTATCGGCCAGAGGCAGCAGTCGAAGTCGTGCGGGTTAGTCATCCGATTCGTCATCAATAAAAGGTGTTCGGCCTGCTATCACCACGAAAATGCTCCAACTACGTAGTTCCTATCAATGACGGCTGCCATTGTTGCCGGGCGGCATCGTCGCTTATGGGCGTGGGCAGCGGTCGAAGTGCAGGAACGGCTCGATGGCTCACGGGCGGTCTCCCGTCGCGGAGAGTGTCTGATGACGACGCCCGCAAGAGCGGCGGACGCGCCCGTGCCGGTCGCGCCGCGTCCAACTTTGCGTCGGGAGCGGGCGATGCAGCAGATCAGCGAGACGAAACCGGGGTGACACAATCACTGGACAACAACATCGCGGAGAGACAAGAGAAAGCCTCAGGTCATGATGTCGGCAAGGCCCGTCTCAGACGCCGTACGCGGTCAAATTGCCGCTGCCATCGGTGATGTAAACGATGCCGTTCGCGATGATGGGGCTTTCCCAGTGGATGCCGCCGATCGCATCATGCCAGAGTTCGTTGCCCGTGGTCACATCGAGTGCGTGGATCACGCCAGCGCCCGCGTAGTAGACGACACCATTGGCGACAACCGGCGAGGCGCCGCCCACCGGATTCTGCCAGAGCGGATGGAGGCTCGGCATGCCGTCGCTGCCAATCACGACCTGCAAGGCGGAGATGCCGGCATTGTTGGTCACGATCGCCCAGACACTTTGATCCGCCGGGTTAATCCAGACGGCGGGTGCGGTGAGTACCTGCCCGCCCTGCGGCACATCCACGAGCGGGCCGAGCTCGCCGCCGGTGTGGCCGGGGCCACCCTGCCCGCTCAGGTCGTCGAGGTTGAGCAGGCGCAACTTCGCGTCCTTACCGCCTTGCACGGCGAGGTGCGCGACGGCGCTGGTCGGGAGCGGCGGGAGGATCACCGGGGCAGTGCTACCGAGGTCCGTATCCCGGCTCGTCAGCGCCGCGAAGTTCGGCGGCGTGTAGGCATCGAACGGGCCACCATTCGCACCGGTGCCGTCCGGGTTGAGGGCGATCACCGACTCGCCCCAGTTGTGTACGCCGTCATACTGACCATTGCCCGTCGCGGTGTAGATTTTATCCGTATCGGGGTCATAGACGACGCCCTGCCGCACCCAGATCGCCGTCTGCACCGCATCGCAGTCCGGCCCCTGCCCGCTGGGGAAGAAATGGACATCCGCCTGATCGCTGCACGCGGCGTTGAAGACATGCTGCGAGCCGTCGGCGAGGTTGATCGTCGTCAGATGCCCCTGATAATCGCCACGGTCGCCGGGATAGCCCGCCTGCGCGACGTAAAGGTAACTCGTGCCATTCTTCGCGGTGGCGATGGAGAGCGCCGAGGAGCCTTTCTCGTCCGATCCCTTGCGCGTAGTGAGTGCGGGCCAGCCGCCATCCGTGCTCTCCGTCCCGTCACCCACCGCGTATTTGTGGACATAGCCGTCCAGCCCGTAGCCATAGACGTACTGCCTGTTCGGGTCAATGGCGGGCGAGGAAGTCGTGTAGCAGGCGGTCGCGCCGCCATTGATGCGGCAATCGCCGGGGCCGTACGCATGCTGCCAGATTTGTGTCCCGTCGTGGGCGTCGAGCGCGACGATCTGCCCGGCGCGCGTCGTGGCGAAGAGGAGGTCCTTCGTTCCCACCGGAGTCACAACCCCGCCGAGCATGACCGGTACACCATCCGCAATCGCGGGGAGCGTTACCTGGAAGAGGCGGTGCAAGCCGCCAACATTTGCGGGCGATAGAAGGGTCTCCTGGTCATTGTCACCCACATATCGCGAAACGCCGCTGAAGGTCGGCCAGTCGTACGCCGCCACGCCAAGTGGCATGAGCGTCGTGACCGCGAGAGCGAGAATGATCGCGAGGGGACGGGCGCGTGGCAGTACGCGATGCATGGTTGCCTCCGTTCGGAATGTCGTGATGTCGTGATGTCGTGATGTCGTGCCGTACCCAAGCGCCATCTATTGCATGATCCGTGCGACGGGACAAGGGGATGAATCATCCGACGCCCGCGCTGTGATCGGGGTGACGCCGCACATCACGGTATGGGCGATATTTGGCCGGCTCTTTCTTATGGGCGGGTGATATGCTGCGCGCTGTTGGTATCCGGCGTGTACTGGATGTATCGGAGGAAGAAGGGAGCCGAAGCTATGGTTCGGGCAGCGGCAACACAGGCCGTTCGTGTTATACAGCGCGGCGCGTCTGCCGATACTTCGGCGGCGCTCTTCATTAATACGCACGCGCGGCGCGGCGCGAAGCAGTTCGACATGGCGGTGGAAGCGCTGAAGAAGGCGGGGATCGCGCTCGGTCGCACCGTCGCAGTGGATAATCCGCAGACGCTCCTTCCCAGTATTTAGGAGGCCACCGAAACGTTCGGGCGCACATCGAAGCAGTCGAGAAGGTCTGCGATGTGGCGACC
>JALYUS010000512.1 GCA_030853625.1 Chloroflexota bacterium | reverse complement strand
ACTGGGGGGCGATTACTCGCTTGCCGGTCGTGTCAATGTAGCCCCATCTGTCGCCCACCTTAACGGCGGCCAATGCGGGGGCTGTCGTTGCCGGTTGATCCTGCGGCAGCGTATTGGGCGGAAGGTCATAGAAGCCGATTGCGTCGTCGAACTGCGCCGGGATGGCGAATTTGCCCGTCCGGTCAATATAGCCCCACTTGTCACCCACCTTGACGCGCGCCAAGCCGACTTCAGTAAAGCCAAGGGCATCATCGAACTGCGGCGCGATCACCTGCGCGCCGGATCGGTCAATGTATTCCCACTTCTCACCGACTTTGACCGAGGCGAGATCGTAACTGAACGGCCTCTCGTCATCGAACTGCGCGGGGATGGCGAATTTGCCGGTCTTATCAATAAAGCCGTACTTCTGCCCCACTTGGACCGGCGCAAATCCGTCGAAGAAGTCGTCATAGATAACACCGGGCGCCGGTGCGGGCAGGCGTTGGGGCGGGGTATCCGCATCCACCGTCAGCGGCAACAGACACAATAACGCAACGAGACAGATAACCCACGCACGCATCGTTCGCATCTCAATCCCTCCCGTCCCTTTTTTGCCGGTCTTCCGATCCGCATACTGTCGCATCCGTCCCTCCTCTTGAGACCCATCACCACCCGTGTCCCCCGCTCCCGCCACGCGGCGAGGAGTGGCCGGGGACCCGCCGGGTGCAGCCGCGTCGCCGTGACTACGTCCGACGAATCCCTGACACACACGACTCTACAGGGTGCGCGGCGCGAAATCATCCGTGTAACTGTGTAGAGGCGGCGACCAATTCGGGCATGCGGTTTTGGCGGGAATTGCTCATTGCTTCGTCACGCCGCGCTGGATGGCAAAGGCGGTAGCGGCGGCACGGCCATGGGCATGGGTTTTCGCGTAGATGTTGTTGATGTGCCGCTCCACGGTGCGCACACTCAGGCCGAGGTCCGCACCGATCTCCCGGTTGCTCCGGCCCGCAGCGAGCAGCCGCAGGATTTCCACCTCCCGCTCCGTCAGATTGGCGGGATAGGGAAGCGGTAGGAGTGGGGTATCGCGCGGGGCGAGGCGCGCGGTGAGGGCATCGGCACGGGCAAGGGCGGGCTTCGCGCCGAGCGGAACGCAGAGGATACGCGCCTCGTCGAGCAGCGCCAGCGCCTCGTTGGCGTCGCCCATCACCACCCGCAGTTCGGCGTGGGCGAGCAGCGTCAGCGCCCGTTCATAGGGCGCGGCGCAGGCATCGGCGAGGGCGAGCGATGCGTTCAGATGCATCGCCGCGTCATCGCGACGATCCTGCTCAGTGGCGAGTTCACCGAGAAGGCGATGCGTGGCGAGCAGGGCGAGCGGCTGGCGTGGCTGCGTCGCTGCCGTAAGGGCGCGTTCAGCGCATTCCTTCGCCCGCACAAGATCGCCTGCGGAGCGATAATATGCCGCCCACGCGAGGCAACCATCGGCGCGGCCAAGAACGGCGCCGCTCCAGACGAGCCAGCGGTCGTGGGCTTCCAACCATGCCCGCGCGCGCGCCAGATCGCCTGCGTCCGTCGCTTGTGCCGCCGCAAGGCGCTGGAGGGACAACGCGTTCTGAAAGCGTGCCGCCCCCGGTTCGGTTGCCGATCCGAGGGGAAAGACCGCATGCACCAGCGACTGCACTAGCGTTTTGTCTCCCTGACCGTATGCCACCGCCGCGACGAACCGCGCATTGCCACCATACCAACCGGTGAATCCGGCCGCGCGTGCCGCCTGGGCAATGGCACGCGCCTCGTTCCATTCTCCTTCCAGGACAAGCAGCGACAAGCGGGCAATGCAGGTTGAGAAGGGAAAGAGGACGGTATCTTCCCGTCCCAAATACTGCTCCGCCTCACTCGCGAGGTGCGCGCGCTTCTCTCGATTGTCCGTCTCGTAGGGTACGACGACCTCTTCCACATCCGCGGCGAGAATCGAGCCGGTCATTCCCCAGAGCGCGCGTGTACCGTACCAGTCACGGCCGTTCATGAAGGCGGCGTGCGCCGCATGTGGCTGCCCCATTCCCGCATAGGCGACGCCGAGGGCGATAGACGCGGTTGCGTCGCTCGATTCGTGATCGGAACGGAGTCCTTCCGATTGCACATGGGCGTACTCGACTGCCGCCGCATATCGCCCGACGACGGCAAGGAGTTGTGCGAGGAGATGACCGCTCTCTCGCAGGGGCGGGCTTCCGCCATTGATGCGTTCCAGGCGGGCGATCGCCGTAGGGGGGAGTGTCCGAAGGATCGCTCTTCCCGCTTCCACTTCCCGCAATCCCTTCCCCAAATCAATGAACGCCCGGGTGAATCCTCGTTGCGATTGTGCGAGGGCCGCCAGTGCCTCGTCGCCAGATTCACATGCCAACCGCACGGACTCCTCTGCATGGCGCAATGCCCAGGGAGCGTAGAGGTACAATTTGACCAGGCGCACATGGAGTTCGGCACGTTGCGCGGCCGTCGCTATTCCCGTCAGGAGAGGCAGCGCTGCCTCAAAACGGGCGATCGCGGTTTTATTCGCGTACGCGCGCTGTGCTTGCTCACCCGCCGCGATCAGCCACGATACCACCCGCGGATCGCCTGCCTGCGCGAAGTGATGCGCCACCATATCCGGGTTAGGATCGGGCATCGCGACGAGCGCCTCCGCGACTTCCCGATGCCAGACCCGCCGCTGTGCCACCCGTATTCCTTCATAGAGCGCATCGCGGATCAGTGCGTGGACGAAGGTCACTGCCACCCCATTGGCCGTCTCTCCGAGCACCCGTGCCGCCACCGCCCGCTCGATTTGATCGAGCAACGTCTCCGCATCCGCACCGCTCACTGCCTGCCAGAGATCGAGCGATACCTCCTGCCCGATCACCGCCGCAATAGCGAGCAGGCGGCCCGTATCCGCACCCAACCGCGTTAGTCGCGCGTCTATCACCTGCCGGAGTAGCGCCGGAACCCGTATGTCTGCGAGGTCATGCAGCGTCCAGCCGTTATCGGCCTCGTCCAGCACCCGCTCCTCCTCGAGCGAGCGCAGGAGTTCCGCCGTAAAGAAGGCGTTGCCATTGGCGCGTGCATACAGGTAGGTCACCAGACGAGCCGTGTCCGCTTCCGTCAGCCGGTAATGCGTAGTCACCCATGCGCACACGTCCGCTTCGGTCAGGCGGTGCAGAGTGCAACGCGTGGGGGCGGCTTCACGGACGAGCAGCGGCAGAAGCACGTACAACGGGTGATTCTGCCGCACCTCCTCCGAACGATACGTCGCCACAATCAGGAGCGGCATCGCCGTCAGATCCCGGGCGAGGAAGCGGAGCACATCGAGGCTGGCGGGATCCGCCCAGTGGAGATCGTCCAGTAGGAGCACGACGGGCTGTTGCGCCGCGATGGCGCCGAGAAACGCTCGGATCTGATCGAACAGCGCCAGCTGGCTGGAAACCGCTCCGATCGTGCCGCGCTGTGCGAAGGCCTGTGGAAGCGGCGGAAGCATGTCCGCCAGGTGATAGCGCGCGAAGAGGTCGAGCCACGGGCCATACGGCGCGGCTTCGGTCAGATCGAAGCACCGCCCGGTAAGGACCAGTGCGCCTTCCACCTCTTGCCCCAATGCATCAACCAGTGTAGTCTTGCCGACGCCCGCCTCCCCGCTGATGAGAACGAGACCGCCCCGCCCCGCGTGTGCTGCGGCGAGACACTCGTGCAACACCCTCTGCTCGCGCTCGCGGCCAACAAGCAATGATGCCGAGGCTGCGGTGAACAGCGCCTCCCGCTTGGAGAGCGTCGCTGCCGCGCTTTTCCCCACACGCGGAGCAAGAGGGATATGTGGCGACGAAACGGGGGCGGAACCCGCAGCGGGGGCAACGCGCACGAGTGGCCCGTACGCGGCCGCTTCCAGCACGGCGCGGTCGGCGGGAGTGAGATCAAGCGCGGCGGCGAGCAGGTCGAACGAGGCGCGTTGCGGGGTGCGGCTGATCCCTCGTTCGAGATCGCTGATTGAGCGAACGCCGAGGGTGGAACGCTCGGCGAGCGCCTGCTGCGTGAGCCTGGCATTGTGGCGGAAGGCACGTAAGATAGCACCGAAAGAGAGCAGAGATTCGTCCGCAGTCGGCGTCCGCACGCGCGATCGCAGCGAGACGGCGGACGAATGCTGCGTCATACCCCTGTCCCCCAATGCCCCATGCGCATCCACCGAACGAACATCGTCGCGGCGTGCTATGCGCATTTCCCAGAGATATTAACGGTGAAAGAACGGAATTTGTGATGCCCTTGCTCTTTCGCATTGCATAGAAACCGCCAGCGTCCCGTGAGAGTTCCGTGGGTTTTCCGCATGGCGACCTGCGACCACCATCCATGCCTGGCACACAAAACCCGCGCGAGCGGATACCGCGCAGGAAGAGGCATGCTGTTTACGACGGTCCCGCCGCCTGCTGCTCCGCTATGTAGGCGGCGAGTTCGGCCTGACGGTGGGCGAGTTTCCCGGTCACGTCGCCAGCCTTCTTGTTGTCCCCGGCCTGCCGCGCCGCCTGCAACTCGCTGGTCAGCACGTCCACCAACCCTTGCAGGTCATAGACTTTCTGGCCGACAAGTGTGCCGTACGGCATCCCGGCGGTAGCGGCTTGCTGCTTCATCTGCTGGCGCACGGCATCGGGAATGGTAAAGGTCATGTGACATCCCTCACTTCGCGCTCTTATTTGGCGATCTTCAGGTAATACGCATACCAATCGCTGCGGATTTGGTC